>JBATMU010000043.1:0-2483 GCA_049289995.1 Rhizobiaceae bacterium
ATCCTCAACGATCAATTGCTGCACCATTTGCGCCATGGCGATATTGCCGCGCGTGGCGACGTCTTGCGGCTCGACGGCTCGCACGTCGTTTTCAGGGACGGCAGGCGCGAGGCCATTGACCTCATCATTGCCGCCACCGGCTATGACTGGCCGATCCCTTTCATTGATCCGGGGCGTCTGGAATGGGAAGGCGGGCGGCCGAAACTCTGGCTGAACATTTTTGCCCCGAATGATCCGCGCCTTTTTGTGGCGGGCATGATTGAGACCAATGGCGGCGCCTATTCCTTCTTTGACCACCAGGCGGATCTGATCGGCCAGGCCATTCGCCAGGAGGACAACGATCCGGCCGGCCATGCCCGCTTTCGTGCCGGCATGGCTGTCATGCCCGATGTCTCCGGCGGCATACATTTTGTCGCCACCGACCGGCACCTGCACTATGCCGATGCCGACGCCTACCGCGCCGCCATCAAGACGCTGCGCAAGGCGCAGGGCTGGCAGCCAGCACCTTATTTGGCGTGAGCGGAAATCAGGCGGCGCTGAGCCGCGCCATGGTCTCGTCGTCAACCTCGAAATTGGCATAGACGTTTTGCACGTCATCATCGTCTTCGAGATTGGCGACCAGCTTCATCAGCGATTGCGCCCGCTCCTCGTCAACCGGAATGGCGGTCTGCGGCTTCCAGATGGTCTTGACGGATTCGGCTTCCCCCAGCGCCTTTTCAAGCGCCGCCGACACCTCGCCGATGGTCTCGAAAGCGCACAGGATGGTGTGGCCTTCCTCGTCAGAGGTCACGTCATCGGCGCCCGCCTCGATGGCCGCATCCATCAGCTTGTCCGCAGAACCGGCCGAGGCAGGATAATAGATTTCGCCCGCCCGGTCCCACATGAACGACACCGAACCTGTCTCGCCCAGCGCACCGCCCGCCTTGGTGAACGCGGCCCGCACATTGGACGCCGTGCGGTTGCGGTTGTCGGTCAAGGCTTCGACAATCAGCGCCACGCCGCCCGGCCCATAGCCTTCATAGCGCACTTCGTCATAGTTCTCGGTGTCGGCGCCGGCTGCCTTGTTGATGGCGCGGGCAATGTTGTCCTTGGGCATGGAAACCGCCTTGGCCGCCTGGATGGCGAGCCTCAGGCGCGGGTTCATGTCGGGGTCCGGCGCACCCATCTTGGCAGCCACGGTGATTTCGCGCGCCAGCTTGGAAAACATTTTGGAACGGACCGCGTCTTGGCGGCCCTTGCGGTGCATAATGTTCTTGAATTGGCTATGACCGGCCATGATGCCCCTGTCGGAAAATTTCGGATGTGCGGGGCGATATAGCCAATGGCCCGCATTTCGTCCAGACGGGGCGTTGCGTCAGTGAACGGAAGTCTTTTTCCGGCTGATGAAAAATCCGTGGGCGCCGCGCTTGCAGGCGAGGCCGCCATCGCGCACCGTGCAGACAAAGCCGTCAAGGCTCCATGAGTTGCCGGTATTGAGGATTTCCGTCCGCCCGCAGCACGGGCTTCCGGACGGATTGACGGTCATGACCGCCTTGCCGGACCGCGACAAAGTGAAACGCCGGAAATTCGGCTGTTGCCGGTCGCAGGACAATTGCGGCCCTCCATCCTCCGGCGCCCCGGCGCCCGATCCCGCAGGCCGGTAAAGGCAGCCGATATTGGACGACGGCGTCATGAAGCGCACCTGCCCGCCCGGCCCCTCGTCAAACACCTGCCGCCCGGCCAGCGCCGGACCGGCCACAAGGCCAGTCATCACAAGGCCAAACATCATCCGCGTCAACATTTGCATGGTTCAAGCCTATAGGCCGGTTCGGCGCGGATTTCGACAGGTTTTCACTTTGCCGCCCGCTTTCGCGCTGCCCGGTTGCGCGCCAGCATGTTGAGCAATTCCACAAAGGCCGAAAACGCCATGGCGGCATAGACATAGCCCTTTTCAATGTGGAAGCCGAAGCCTTCGGCGATCAGCGTCGTGCCGATCATCATCAGGAACCCGAGCGCCAGCATGACGATGGTCGGATTGGCCTCGATGAATTTGGACAAGGGCTCCGCCGCCAGCATCATCGTGGCCACCGCCACCAGAACGGCAATCACCATGATGCCGATCTCGTCGGTCATGCCGACCGCCGTGATGATCGAATCGATCGAAAACACCAGATCAAGCAGCAGGATCTGCACGATCGCCGCCCCCATCGACATGGCCACCGTTTCGGTGACGAAATCGCCCTCCGGATGTGCCGGGTCTGTCGCATGGTGGATTTCCTTGGTGGCTTTCCACACGAGGAACAGCCCGCCGGCAATGAGGATCATGTCGCGCCAGGAAAAGGCATGGCCCATGACCGCAAACACCGGTTCGGTCAGCGTCACGATGATGGCAATGGTGGACAAGAGGCCGAGCCGCAGCAAAAGCGCTGCCGAAATGCCGATCCGTCTGGCGCGTTTCTGCTGGGCCTTTGGCAGCTTGTTGGTCAGGATCGAGATGAAGATCA
>JBATMU010000044.1:0-7288 GCA_049289995.1 Rhizobiaceae bacterium
CGACAGCGTGCCGGCCGCGCCGCCCAGCGAAACCATCAACAGGCGCGGACGCAAATCATCGAGCCGTGCCCGGTGCGCCAGAAGCGGCCGTCCCCAGCTTGCACAGACCGCGCCAAAGCTGGTCAATGTCGCCGCCTGGCCATAGGTGCGCGCCGCCATCGGCAGTTCGGCGTGGGTTTCAGCCAGATCAGCCAGTCCGGCCAGCACGGCATCCAGCCGGCCGCGCCAAAGTTCGGTCACCCGCTTCAGCCGCAGCATCAGACCAGTGTCCATGATGTCCTGGCTGGTCGCCCCCCAATGCACGAAAGCCGCCAAATCAGGCGCCTTCATTGCAGCGCGGAAGGCGTTGACCAGGCCAGGAACCGGCACGCCATTGCGCTGCGTTTCCTCCGCCAGCGCTTCCGGGTCGATTTGCACTTCATGCGACGCGCGCTGGATGAAGGCTGCCGCATCAGCCGGGATCAGCCCGAGTTCACCCTGCGCCTTGGCGAGCATGCCTTCAACCAAAAGCATGGCGCGGATTTCCGCGCTTGCCGTAAACAGCCGCGCGGTGTCGGCATCGCCGAACAGGCCGGCATAGAGGGCATTGTCGGCTGGCGCGGCGGGCATTTCGATCCTTGCGGTTCTCAGTTCACCAGATTTGCTTCGGTGGCGGCGCGAATGTCGGCCTCGCTGACGCCATCCGCAAGCTCGATGATTTTCAAGCCGCCCGGCACGACATCCAGAACACCCAGATTGGTGATGATCCGGTTGACCACCGCCTTGCCGGTCAGCGGCAGCGTGCAGGCCTTCAGCACCTTGCTTTCACCGTGCTTGGAGGCATGGTCCATGACGACGACGACGCGGCCGACGCCCGCCACCAGATCCATCGCCCCGCCCATGCCCTTGACCAGCTTGCCGGGGATCATCCAATTGGCGAGGTCGCCGTTTTCCGAAACTTCCATCGCGCCCAAAATGGCCATGGCGATCTTGCCGCCGCGGATCATTGCAAAGCTCTGGGCGGAATCGAAGAATGCCGTCTGCGGCAGTTCGGTGATCGTCTGCTTGCCGGCATTGATCAGGTCGGCGTCTTCCTCGCCCTCAAAAGGGAAGGGGCCCATGCCGAGCATGCCGTTTTCCGATTGCAGCGTCACGGTCATGCCTTCGGGGATGTAATTGGCCACCAGCGTCGGAATGCCGATGCCGAGGTTCACATACCATCCGTCTTGCAGCTCTTTTGCGGCGCGCGCCGCCATCTGGTTCCGGTCCCAGCCCATCATGCCGTCTCCCGCTTGCGCGTCGTGCGCTGTTCGATGCGCTTTTCGTGGTCGCCCTGGATGAGCCGGTTCACATAAATACCCGGCAGGTGGATGGCATCAGGATCGAGTGCGCCGACCGGCACGATCTCCTCCACTTCCGCCACGCAGATCTTGCCGCAGGTTGCGGCCGGCGGATTGAAATTGCGCGCCGTCTTGCGAAACACCAGATTGCCCGTCGCATCCGCTTTCCAGGCTTTGACGATCGACAGGTCGGCAAATATCCCGTGCTCGAGAATATAGGTCTTGCCGTTGAAATCCTTGTGTTCCTTGCCTTCGGCAATAACCGTGCCGACGCCGGTGCGCGTATAGAAGCCGGGAATGCCGGCGCCGCCCGCCCGCATCCGCTCAGCCAGCGTGCCTTGCGGGTTGAATTCCAGTTCCAACTCGCCCGACAGATACTGGCGCATGAATTCGGCGTTTTCGCCCACATAGGACGACAGCATTTTCTTGACCTGGCGGGTTTCCAGCAAAACGCCAAGCCCGAACCCGTCAACACCGGCATTGTTGGAGGCTATTGTCAGGTTTTTCGGGCCGGCATCGCGGATGGCTTCGATGAGCAATTCCGGTATGCCGCACAGGCCAAAACCGCCCGCCGCAATGAACATGCCGTCAAACAGCAGGCCGTCGAGCGCTGCGGCAGCGTTCGGATAGATTTTCTTCATCGTCGTCCCTCAAACGGGCCTGAGGCCCAGTATTTTTCTTGCCTGCCGCCAATCAGCGACCGGCCTATGGTATTTCTCGCACAAGTCCGCAGCCCGTTTCACCAGAGCAGCATTGGAAGGCGCAAGCCGCTCGCGGTCAAGCCGCACATTGTCTTCAAGGCCGGTGCGCGTATGCCCGCCCTTGGCAATCGACCATTCATTGATGGTCAGCTGCGCCGGCCCGATGCCCGCCGCGCACCACACTGCATCCGGCGCCAGCCGTTTCAGCGTCTTGATATAGAAATTAAAAATTGGCTCGTCGGCTGGCATGGCGTTTTTCACGCCCATGACGAATTGCACATAAAGCGGCCCCTTCAAGCGGCCATCCTTGGCCATGGCGGCAGCCTGGACGATATGGCTGAGATCAAAGGCCTCGATCTCCGGCTTCACGTCATGGGCCAGCATTTCCGATGCCAGCCAATCGACCAGATCTGGCGGGTTTTCATAGACCCGGTTCGGAAAATTGTTGGAGCCCACCGACAGCGAAGCCATGTCGGGGCGCAGCGGCAGCATGCCGCCGCGCGCCTGACCCGCACCTGACCGCCCGCCGGTCGACAATTGCACGATCATGCCCGGGCAGTGTTTTTCCAGCCCCTCTTTCAGCCGGGCGAAACGCTCGGGATCAGATGTCGGCTTGCCTTCGTCGTCGCGCACATGACAATGCGCAATGGATGCCCCGGCCTCAAAGGCTTCGTGCGTGCTGTCGATCTGCTCGGCAATGGTGATCGGCACGGCCGGATTGTTGGCCTTGGTCGGCAATGAGCCGGTAATGGCCACGCAGATGATGCAGGGATCGCCCGAAACGGTGCCGCTCATGCTCAGATGTCCAAAAACACGGTTTCATTTTCGCCCTGCAGGCGCACATCAAAACGGTAGACCGGCATGCCGTCGCGCATCTGGCGGCTGGCGATCAGCGTCTGGCGGCGATGCACCTGTTCGATCAGGTTCAGAACCGGGTCCTTGGCGTTCTTGTCTGCCTCATCGCTGAAATAAAGCCGCGTGTTCAGGCCCACATTGATGCCGCGCGCCACCAGCCACAGATTGATATGCGGCGCCATCTCGCTGCCGCTCCGTCCGGGCACTGCACCGGGCTTGATTGTGTCAAAACCCCATTGCCCGGTTTCAAAATTGGTGATGACCCGGCCGAAACCGCGAAACCCTTGTGCGGCCTGTGCGGCGCGCGGATCGTCCGCATGCGGATAAATGCCGTTGGCATCCGCCTGCCAGGCCTCGATCAGCACGTCCTTGATCGGCGCGCCGGTCGCATCGATCACTACACCCTCAACACGGATGCGTGTCCCTGGCACGCCGGGCGCGGCGATTTCCCGGCCGAGTTCCTGCCGGTAGATTTCAAAACCGGCGGCACCCGGCGCAAGGCCGATATGCACATAGGGGCCGGCGGTCTGCGAGGCGGTTTCCTTGAGATAAGTCAGGGCCTGAACCATCTTCAATTTCCTTCCAGACGGTTTTCGAACAGCGTCGAGCGGCGGCCGCGCAGCACGATGTCGAACTTGTAGGCCAGGCAGTCCAGCGGGATGGCCGCGTTCATGTCGAGCGCCGCGATCAATTGGCCGATGGCCGCCTGATCGCGAATCGTGTTGACGATCGGGCATTGGGCAATCAGCGGGTCGCCTTCAAAATACATCTGCGTGATGAGCCGTTGCGCAAAACCGCTGCCAAAAACCGACACATGGATATGGGCGGGCCGCCAATTATTCACCCAGTTGCGCCAGGGATAGGCGCCCGGTTTCACCGTCCGGAAATAATAATAGCCGTCATCATCGGTCAATGTGCGGCCGCAGCCGCCGAAATTCGGGTCAATAGGCGCGAGATAGGTGTCTTTCTTGTGCCGATAGCGCCCGCCCGCATTGGCCTGCCAGATTTCGACAAGCGTGTTCTTGACCGGCCTGCCGCTTTCATCGAGCACGCGGCCATGCACGATGATCCTTTCGCCAATGGGATCGCCTGTTTTGGCGTAATTCCGGATCAGGTCGCGGTCGAGCGGGTCGATATCGCCATGTCCGAACACCGGCCCGGTGATTTCCGACAGCGAGTTCTGCAGCGAAAGCAGCGCATAGCGCGGCGAACGCGTCACCGATGTCTTGTAATCCGGCGTCAACGCAGGCGGATGCATGGTCCGGTCGCGCTGGAAAAAGCCTTCCGCTTTGGTCATGGCCTTTGGCTCCTCACTATTGTCCGGCCATGTCGGCCAGCGTTTCCTTGGCAATCTTGATGGCATGGTTGGCGCGCGGCACGCCGGCATAGATTGCCACATGCAAAAGCGCTTCCATGATGTCGTCGGCGCTGGCTCCGGTCCGGGCGGTTGCGCGCACATGCATGGCCAGTTCGTGATCGTTGCCGAGCCCCGCCAGCAGCGCAATGGTCATCATCGACCGTTCGCGCAGGCTGATCGTGTCGCGCGACCAGACGTGGCCCCAGGCCGAATCGGCAATCAGCGCCTGAAACGGCGCGTCAAACGCCGTCTTGGCCGCTTCGGCCCGATCAACATGGGCATCACCCAGCACTTTGCGCCGGGTTGCCATGCCGCGTGAAGTCAAATCAGGCTTCATGGCCGCACTCCCTGAAAAATCCCGCCAGCAAATGGGCATATTGGCGTGGCTGTTCGACAAACGGCAGATGGCCGGCGCCATCGAGCACCTCAAACCGGCTGCCTTTCACCAGTTTCGCCGTGGCAGCGACCAATTCTGGCGGCGTCGAACCGTCGAGCGAGCCGCCAATGGCCAGAACCGGCAAGGCAAGCCCGGAGGTTGCATTCGACTGATCAGCCGCAGCAATGGCCCGGCAGGCCGCGACATAGCCTGGCGCCGGCGTGCGGCTCAGCATGTTGCGCCAGATTGCAATTTCAGGTTGGGTGCGGAAACCCGGCGAAAACCAGCGCTCAAGAATGCCGTCAGCCAGATTTCCGAGCCCCTGCGCCTCGACGGCTGCAATGCGCGCCTGCCAGCTTTCCGCCGTGCCGATCTTTGCCGCGGTGTTGGAAAGCACCAGCCCGGTCAAGAGATCCGGCCGTAAAGCCGCCAGCGACTGACCGATCAGCCCGCCGATGGACAGGCCGACATAGACGGCCCGGCTGCCGCCGAGATGGTCAATCAATGCTGCCGCATCATCTGCAAGGCTCTGAATGCTGATACTGTCCGCCAGATCAGACAGGCCGTGGCCGGGCTTGTCATAACGCACCAGCCGCAAGCCTTCCGGCAAATGCGGCAGGAGACCGTCCCAAAGCCTGAGTTCGGTGCCAAGCGAATTGCCGAAAACCACCATCGGCCCGTCTTTCGGGCCGGTCTCGGCAAAGTGCATCATTCCCCAGGGGCGGCGCAGTGCCTGCATCGGGTTTCCTTCTCTGCCATGTTTTTTGCACAGGTGATCTGTAAAGAAAAATGCAAAATAGGGTCGAATGCATACCCAATCGATTATACATCCGGGAATCAAGCTTCGTCACATCCGCGTCTTTCTCGATGCGGCGGCGGCTGGAACACTGAGCGCGGTTGCCCGCAGCCATGGCATTTCCCAGCCGGCAGTCTCGCGCACACTGGCCGAATTGGAAACCCTGCTTGGCAACCGCCTTTTCGAACGGCAGGGCAGGCGGCTTTCGCTGACCGGACCCGGCAGCCTGTTCCTGCGCCATGCCAATGCCGGCCTGCGCGCGCTGGATGCCGGGGCCATGGCATTGCGCCCGAACGCCGGGTCCGAACATTTGCGGATCGGTGTTCTGCCGACCGCAGCGACCAGCATTGTCCCTCGCGCCGCACTCAACCTGCGCGCACAATTTCCTGCGCTCACCCTGTCGGTGGTCACCGGGCCGAACACCTATCTTCTGCAATTGTTGCGTGCCGGCCAAACGGAACTGATGATCGGCCGAATGCCGTCGTCCAGCGAAATGGCGGACCTGGCGTTTGAACATCTCTATGATGATGAAGTGGTGCTTGCCGCCCGTGCCGGTCACCCGCTGGCGGACCGTGCCGTGGCCGAAATCTTGCGCACCTCTCCGGTTATCTTGCCAACCCGGGATGCCATCATCCGCCGTCTGGTCGATGATTATGTCGCCTCGCTTGGCCTGTCGGGCCTGCAGCCGGCCTTTGAGACCGTGTCGCTGGCCATGGGACGGGCGCTTTTGCGACGCTCGGACGCGGTCTGGTTCATTTCGAGAGGCGTCATTGCCGATGAGGTTGAGCGTGGCGAGCTTGTGCTCATGCCCGCAGCCGCGAAATATCTGTCCGGATCGGTTGGCTTGACCCGCCGTCAGGACAGCCGTCCCAATCCGGCGCTGGATGCACTGGTGGCCATTGCCAAGCAGGTCTCGTCGGAGCCCGCTTGAGCACTCATTATAATGCGCTGTTTTGGCTGCCGCGGAATGGACTGCTGGGTTCGGCCATCTTCAGGCCGAATCGGAGCAGAATTCAGGCCAATCCGGCGCGAGTCGCTTCGCTTGGCCGCCGGATTCAGCCTCCCAGGCTTCATGCCCGCCAAATTCCGACCTGATTTGCGGCAGATTTCCGGTAACCCTGTATTAGCTATTGGGCCGCCAGCAGCCAATATCGTGACATTTGCGCAACATGCCGCTGTCATCATGGCCCGTAACCCGCTTCATGAGGCTTTGCTGGTTGATTGGCGGGCCGGTTCCGGTAAAGGTCCGTGGTGAAGAAGGGCGCGGGTGCGTTCCAGCTTCAATCATTGGGGATGGGGCAGGGACGCTGCTCAAACGGCAAAATATCCCGTACCCGTATTGAAACTTTGACTGGAGGTCAGAAAATGAACATTAAGAGCCTTCTCCTCGGCTCCGCTGCGGCTCTCGTCGCAGTCTCCGGTGCTCGCGCCGCCGACGCTGTCGTCGCTGCCGATCCGGAACCCGCTGAATACGTCCGCGTCTGCGATGCATACGGCGCTGGCTACTTCTACATCCCGGGCACCGAAACCTGCATCAAGCTCAGCGGCCACGTCCGTTACGAGATCCTGTACGGTGCGGCTTACGGCGCATTGACCACCGGCTTCGACAAGTCGGCCAAGGGCCGTCTCGAAATCACCACCAAGAACGATTCCGATCTCGGCACCGTGACTGGCTGGATCCGTTATGATTTCCGCCAGCATTCGTTCTTCGGCCAGCAGAACCGTTCGCAGTTCTCGTTGGGCGTCGGCGGCCTCGAAATGGGCTTCCGTGACTCGCAGATGAACCGCTTCTTCGGCTACGGCGGCTTCACCGATTACGGCTCGATCCATGGCTATGGCTATGAAACCCGCCATTACATCAGCTACACCTACACCGGTGACTCG
>JBATMU010000045.1:0-1797 GCA_049289995.1 Rhizobiaceae bacterium
CAGCTTGCCGGTGCACTCGCCGCGCAGGCGGCGTCGGAAATGCGCCGCGCCGGCTTCCGCCGTGTTGCAGGCGAAATGGAAACCGCGCTTTCCGAATTGCTCGGCAATGGCCGCGACCTAGTGCTGATGTTGGGCGGCGCGCCTTTGGCATCACTGGTCGGCGCCAATGCCGCCGGACTTGAAAAGGCGGGATTGACGGTGAAGAACGGGCGTTAGAGCGCGGACTTCAGTTCCTTGTCCGGGAAACAGGTCGGCCGCCGGCCATTTTTTTCCTGCCAAACGCCGATCGACCGGCGAGTCTTGTAGCCGGGCAGGCCATCGGCTCCGCCGACATCAAGGCCAAGTGCTTCGAGCTTGCGCTGCATGGCGGCGATATCGGACCGGAAAAAGCCGCCAACCGGTCCCCAAGGGGCCGAAAATCCGGACTTGCCGCCATTGATCCGGTCGGCGGCATGACCGATGAAAAGCGCGTAGAGATCGCTCTCGTTATATTCCTTCAGCACATAGAAATTCGGCGTCACGAGGAAGGCCGGGCCGGAACGGCCGGCCGGCATCAGCAGAAAAAGCTCCTTGGCCAGCTCGGAGTCCGGCAATGGCTTGCCGCCGACACGGGCAAGCCCGGCCTTGATCCAGGCAGAACCCTTGCGGCCCTGATCGGGGCCTTCATTGGCGCAGGACATTGTTTCCGGCACGCTCACTTCATAGCCCCAGCCGCGCGTGCGGTCCCAGCCAAAATCCTTCAAGTAATTGGCAATCGAGCCGAGCGTGTCGGGAACCGAATTCCAGATATCGCGGCGGCCGTCGCCATCCTGATCCACGGCATGGGCGAGATATTTGGCCGGCATGAATTGCGGCTGGCCGAGCGCGCCCGCCCAGGACGAGCGCATGGCAGACGGCGCGATATAACCGGCCTGTACAATGTCGAGCGCCGCCACAAGCTCCTTGCGGAACATGGCGGCCCGCGTTGACATGAAGGCCTTGGTGGCCAGCACTTCAAAGGCATTGTGGGGAATTTTTGCTGCGCCAAAACCCGATTCCCGGCCCCAGATGGCAAGCACCACCGAACCCGGCACTCCGCTCTGCTTTTCAATGCGGGCAAGCAGCGCCTTTTGCGAAGCGGTGCGTTTTGCACCGCCAGAAACCACCGCGCCGATCACCTTTTCCGTGAAATAGGCGCCTGGCGAGCCAAACTCGGCCTGATGCTGAACTTTCGGCGTCTTGGCCTTCTGGCCGGGCGGCACGAGGTCCGGGAGTTTCCAGTTCAGCATCACGCCATCAAGCGAAGCGGCGAAAACCTCGCGGCTGACGCCATGCGCCTGCGCCTCAGGCCAGACATCATTTTCCAGCCATGACCGAAAGGCTGTTTCGGTTGCCGCACGGGTTTGGGCGCTTGCCGGCGCTGCAAACAGCGCCGCAACGGCGAAGGCCCCAATAAGCGTGCGCAAAGTCAGAATGGCTTCAACACATGGTTGGGCTTGTCGCACAGGTTGACGGCTTCCTCGAGGATCTCGGTCTTGTCGGCAAAAACGATTCTCAGGTCGAACTCGCAGGCGCCGCCGGTTTCGGCAATGGCGCCACTGGCTTTCGCGCCGCTTTCCACCGCCCCGCCCGGCAAGGCGTCAGCCTTCCAGTCGCTGGTGCCCATGGGAGCGACATGGACGCTCTCCACGGCAACGCCGGTCTTATTGGCGATGGTGAACTCAAGGCTGCCTGCATAGGCTGCGGTGGCAAGAAAAAACAGGGGAATGACAAAGGCTGGCTTCATGGCCGTGCTCCGGTCGTCGGGCATATGCCCGG
>JBATMU010000046.1:0-2875 GCA_049289995.1 Rhizobiaceae bacterium
GGCGCGGTTAGGCTGCGTTCAGAAGTAGGAGACGCCAATGACCTGTTTTCGAATGATTGCTCCGGATGTTGCGCCGGAAACGGGTGGGCCCGCCGAAGGCCGGCTGATTTCGGGCAATCCGGTCCACACCACCTGGAATCTCGAGGAACGTGACGGGCTCTATTGCGGCATCTGGCAATCGACGCCGGGCAAATGGGCCATTGCCTATGACGAATGGGAATATTGCCGCATCCTGTCCGGAGTGTCGGTCATTGCCGAAAACGGCGGCGAGGCAAAGACCGTGCGGGCGGGGGATTCCTTCATTCTGCAGCCGGGCTTTGAAGGCACATGGGAAGTGATTGAGACGACGCGCAAGGACTATGTGATCCGGCTATAGGATTTTCGAACAGACAAGGAAAACCTGATGCAGAACCGATCACTCGGCGGGCTTGAAGTTTCCGCCCTTGGCCTTGGCTGCATGGGCTATGGCGATGCCGCCGGCCGGCAAGAGCTGATCACGCTGATCCGCCAGGCGGCCGAGCGCGGCGTCACGTTTTTTGACACTGCCGAAGCCTATGGGCCGTTCACCAACGAGGAGATTGTCGGTGAAGCGCTTGAGCCATTTGCCGGGCAGGTTTCCATCGCCACCAAGTTCGGCTGGGACATTGATCCGGATACCGGTGTGCACAAGGGAGGCACCAACAGCCGCCCCGAACAGATCCGCCGCGCGG
The DNA here is from genome assembly GCA_049289995.1 of Rhizobiaceae bacterium. Classification (GTDB taxonomy): domain Bacteria; phylum Pseudomonadota; class Alphaproteobacteria; order Rhizobiales; family Rhizobiaceae; genus JBATMU01. The sequence goes on from JBATMU010000046.1 coordinate 711, forward strand.
TGGAAGGCTCGCTCCGGCGGCTGAGGGTCCCGCAGATTGCGCTGTGCTACCAGCACCGGGTTGATCCCAACGTGCCGATCGAAGACGTGGCGGGCACGGTCAGGGATCTGATTGCCGAAGGCAAGATCGCTCATTTCGGCCTTTCGGAAGCCGGGCCGCAGACCATACGCCGGGCGCATGCCGTGCAAAAAGTCTCCGCCCTGCAAAGCGAATATTCGCTGTGGACGCGCGAGCCGGAAGCCGATGTGCTGCCGGTGCTGGCCGAGCTTGGCAGCGGCTTCACGCCGTTCAGCCCGCTCGGCAAGGGGTTTTTGACCGGCAAGATCGACACGGCGACGCAATTCGACACATCCGATTTCCGCAATTCCATTCCGCGCTTTGCCGAGGAAAACCGCAAGGCCAATGCCGGTCTGGTCGATGGAATGAAAGCCATCGCCGAGCGCAAATCCGTGACGCCCGCCCAATTGGCCTTGGCCTGGCTGCTTCGCCGCGCGCCGTTCATCGTGCCGCTGTTCGGCACGCGCAAGCTGCACAGGCTGGAGGAAAATCTCGGCGGCGCTTCTGTCAATCTGTCGCCCGAGGAATTCGCCGAAATCGATGCGCTGTCTGCGGGTTTCAAGGTGGCGGGCGAGCGCTATCCCGAGGCGTTCATGAAACTGTCGGGGCTGTGATGGCGACCGGCGATGATCTCCGGCGAATTGCGCTTGCGCTGGAAGGCACCAGCGAGGCGCCGCATCTCGACCGCGCGGCGTTTCGCGTGGCGCGCATCTATGTGACGCTGGCCGCCGACGGCCAGACCGCCAACCTGAAGCTGGAACCCGGCGAGCAGGAATTCAAATGCCTGCTGGCGCCGGAGGTGTTTTCGCCGGTTCCAGGCGGTTGGGGCCGCATGGGCTGGACGACAATCGTGCTCGCAAATGCGCCGCTGCCGGAGCTGGAAGCCGTGCTCGAAATGTCCTGGCGGCATGCCCTGCCGAAAAAGGGGAAAAAGGGCTGACTGACGCCACCGCGAAGTGGCCGGGACGGGTGGCTAAATCTCAACCTCCAGCGCCGCCAGCCCGTGGAAATGGAAACTGTCGCGGTAGCGCGGCGGCGCTGCAAGCCTCAAGCCGGGATGGCGGTCGAACAGCGTGGCCAGCGAGACCTGCATTTCAAGCCGCGCCAGGGGTGCGCCGATGCAGAAATGGATGCCTGCGCCGAAGGTGACGTTCTTCTGGTCGCCCCTGCCGGGGCGGAAGGCGTCCGGCGCGTCAAAGGCAAGCGGGTCGCGGTTGGCCATGCCGAGCAACAGGCCGACCTGCTGGCCTGGCTGGACAATGACGCCCGGCGCAAGCTCGGCCGCTTCATAGACATAGCGGGTGAACATGTGCAGCGGCGCGTCGATCCTGAGGCATTCTTCGACCGTTTGTTCCGCCAGTTCGGGCGAGGCGAAGAACCGGCGCGGGTCGCCCCCCTGTTCCAGGATCGTCTTCACCGCATTGCCGGTCTGGTGGACGGTCGCCTCGTGACCGGCATTCAAAAGCACCACGCAGGTCGAAATCAGCTCGTCATCGGAGAGTTTTTCCCCGGCATCGCGCACGCCGATCAGCAGGGAAAGCAGGTCATCGCTTTGGCTGTTGCGGTGATCCGCCACATGCGTCGTCAGAAACGCGCCGAATTCCGCCGCCGCCCTGTCGGCAGCGAGTTCTGTCTGGCGCGAGCGCTGCGGCACATACATTTCGCAGATGGAGTGCGACCAGCCCAACAGATCCTGGGCCATCGACACCGGCACGCCGAGCAATTCGCAGATCACGGTGACGGGGATCGGCGTGGCAAAGGCAGGCAACAGGTCGAAAGGCGCGCCGGACGGCAGGTTTCCGGCAAGCTGCGCTGCCAATTCGCCGATGCGCGGCCTCAGCCGCTCGACGCTGCGCGACACAAAGGCGCGGTTGACCAGCGTCCTTAGCCGCGTATGGACCGGCGGTTCGCGCTCCAGCAGCGAGCCGGATTCGATCCGGTCGAAATTGCCAAGATGAGCGCGGCCGGCATCCGGGTTGAGCGGCGCTCCCCAGCGGTTTTCGCGGCCAAGCCTGCGGTCGCGCAAGAGCCGGTTGACATCATCATGCCCGCCAAAGCACCAGAAGCCGTATTCCTCCCAGAAAAACACCGGCGAGGCGGCATGCAGC
>JBATMU010000047.1:0-2329 GCA_049289995.1 Rhizobiaceae bacterium
CCCCGATCACGGGCGGTGAATTAAGCGGTTCGGCTTGGGGTGTCAAGCATCGCAGCGCCGATTTCCCGCGCGGCCCGTGAAACCATTGCGGATTAGGGAAGACAGCGGCGCGGATTGTCATGCGCCACACTCCTGATCGGCTGCTGTGCGCAGTTCAATCTTCGAGGCGTTGAACAAAACAGGCTTGCGGCATTCCGCATGAAGGCTTAAATCCCCCTTCCGCCTTCGGGCCGGGCGATTAGCTCAGTTGGTAGAGCGCCTCGTTTACACCGAGGATGTCGGGAGTTCGAGTCTCTCATCGCCCACCAGGCGGCTCTGCCGGGTATCGCGTCCGCCTAGAAAAATCTTGCAAACAGGTCAGCGCCGCTTGTTGGCTGATGCGAAAATCGCCGCCAGCCGCTTTTGTTCATCGGCATCGAACTTCAGCTGCAGCTTGTTGTGCAGCTTGCTGATTTCGGAAATCACTGCAGCACCCTTGCGCTCCAGCGCCGCACAGGATTTTTGCGGCGGCAAGGCCATCAGGCGGCGCTCCATCGCATGCGCCGCAGCTTCGGCGATTTCGACATGCACCTGCTCATGCTTGCGCGCATAAGCCGCCATACCGTCAAAAGCTTTGCGCAAATCAGCGGGCGCACCGGCCCTCTCCTGCCAGCGCGGCAAGGTTATATGCGCATCGACGCGAATCCTGGCGCTGGCCACGCGGCATTGGCCTGACGGATTTGCAGCAAACCTGACATCCGGGCGGAAACGCAACTCGGCCGAGGCCAGTGCGTGGCCGTTCATCGGTCCATTGCGGCGCAGGCCGCGGTCGAGCGCACGCGCCGAATTGCCCTTCACGTCATAATAGCCGGTTGAAACATTGGCTTGCGTGGTGCAGCCGGCGAGGCCCGCCATCGCCACGGCAAAAGCCGCAAACACGAGAAGTCTCATCCGGCTTTTCCTGTCATCCGCAAATTCTGCGTGACGATGGCATGCCGAACCCTCGCCCGCAACCCGAACGGGTTGCGGGTGCCTCAATGTTCTTCAATATCTTGATCAGTTCACGGCGTCCTTCAATCCCTTGCCGGCCGAGAATTTCGGCGTCTTGCGGGCGGGGATCTTCACTTCCGCGCCGGTCTGCGGGTTGCGACCGGTCGTTGCGGCGCGCTTGGCGACCGAAAAATTGCCGAATCCGACCAGACGCACATCGCCGCCCTTGGCCAATTCACGGGTAATGGCGTCGAATACGGCGTCAACCGCTGTTCCGGCATCGCTTTTGGTCAGTTTGGCGGCTTCGGCCACGGCCGAGACGAGTTCGTTCTTGTTCATGGATTTATCCCTGTTTCAAATGGTGCGACTCACACAACGCGCGCAAGAATAGCCCAAACATCCCGCCAATCCAGCCAAGAGGGCCAATCGGCCGTCCTGTGGCCGGCATTCCAGCGCTATTAACGGCAAATCGGACCGCATCCCCCACAAAAAAAGCCGGGCGCGAGGCCCGGCTTTTCGGCTGAGAGCTGACCGTTCAATGTGCGACGGTGGATGCAGCGTCGTCTTCGGCAACCGGCGGCAGGGCAGCCACCGGCTCGGTCCAGGTGATAGGATCGGGCATGCGCACCAGCGCATGGCGCAGGACTTCGCCCGCACGGCTGACCGGAATGATCTCCATGCCGCTTTTGACATTGTCGGGGATCTCGGCAAGGTCCTTGGCGTTTTCCTCGGGGATCAGCACCGTCTTGATGCCGCCGCGCAGGGCAGCCAGCAGCTTTTCCTTGAGCCCGCCGATCGGCAGCACGCGGCCGCGCAAGGTGATCTCGCCGGTCATGGCGACATCCTTGCGCACCGGAATGCCGGTCAGCACCGAAACAATCGCTGTCACCATGCCCACGCCCGCCGATGGTCCATCCTTCGGAGTGGCGCCTTCGGGCACGTGCACATGGATGTCGCGCTTGTCGAACAGCGGCGGCTCAATGCCGAAATCGATGGCGCGCGAGCGGACATAGGACGCCGCCGCCGAAATCGATTCCTTCATCACGTCCTTGAGATTGCCGGTCACCGTCATGCGGCCCTTGCCGGGCATCATCACGCCCTCAATGGTCAGGAGTTCGCCACCCACTTCGGTCCAGGCGAGGCCCGTGACGACGCCGACCTGATCCTCGCCGTCGATCTGGCCAAACCGGAAACGCGGCACGCCCAGATAATCGGAAAGGTTCTTGTCGGTCACCTTCACGGCCTTGGTCTGGCCCTTGAGGATTTCGGTCACCGCCTTGCGCGCAAGCTTCATCAGTTCGCGTTCAAAGGAACGGACGCCAGCTTCACGCGTATAAGTGCGGACGATCTCCAGAAGCGC
>JBATMU010000048.1:0-4878 GCA_049289995.1 Rhizobiaceae bacterium
AGCGTGTTGGCCGTGGTGATGAACATCACGCTCGACAGGTCGTATTCGACCTCAAGGTAATGGTCCATGAATGTGGCGTTCTGTTCCGGATCAAGCACCTCCAGCAGGGCCGACGACGGATCGCCGCGGAAATCCATGCCCATCTTGTCGATCTCGTCGAGCAGGAAGAGCGGATTGGTTTTCTTGGCCTTTTTCATCGACTGGATGACCTTGCCGGGCATCGAGCCGATATAGGTGCGGCGATGGCCGCGAATTTCGGCCTCATCACGCACGCCGCCCAGCGCCATGCGCACGAACTCGCGGCCCGTCGCCTTGGCGATCGACTTGCCAAGCGAGGTCTTGCCGACGCCCGGAGGGCCGACAAGGCACAGGATCGGACCCTTGAGCTTGTTCTGGCGGCTCTGCACGGCGAGATATTCGACGATGCGGTCCTTGACCTTGTCGAGGCCGTAATGGTCGGTGTCGAGCACGTTCTGGGCGAAGCCAAGATCATGCTTGACCTTGGTTTTCTTGCCCCAGGGCAGCGACAGGATCCAGTCGAGATAATTGCGCACGACCGTGGCTTCCGCCGACATGGGCGACATGGAGCGCAGCTTCTTCAGCTCGGCGTCGGCCTTCTCGCGGGCTTCTTTCGACAGTTTTGTCTTCTTGATGCGCATTTCCAGTTCGGAGGCTTCGTCGCGGCCATCTTCGCCTTCGCCGAGTTCCTTCTGGATCGCCTTCATCTGCTCATTGAGATAATACTCGCGCTGGGTCTTCTCCATCTGGCGCTTGACGCGCGAACGGATGCGCTTCTCGACCTGCAGGACCGAGATTTCCGATTCCATGTGGCCCATGGCGGCCTCAAGCCGCTCCTTGACCGGCAGGGTCGCCAACATTTGCTGCTTCTCGCCGATCTTGACGGCGAGATGGGAGGCAATGGTGTCGGCAAGCTTGGAGAAATCTTCGATCTGCGAAGTGACGCCGATGACTTCCTGGGAAATCTTCTTGTTCAGCTTCACGTAGTTTTCGAAATCGGTCAGCACGGAACGGGCCAGCGCCTCGATTTCGACGGAGTCTCCTTCCGGCTCTTCGAGCACTTCGGCATGGGCTTCGTGGCAGTCTTCACGGCCAGTATAGGCGGTCAGGCGGACGCGGGCCGCGCCTTCCACCAGCACCTTGACCGTGCCGTCCGGAAGCTTGAGCAATTGCAGTACATTGGCCAGCACGCCGACATCGTAAATGGCGTCGGGGGCCGGATCATCATCGGCGGCATTCATCTGGGTGGCCAGAACGATCTGCTTTTCGCCGGCCATCACCTCTTCCAGCGCGCGGATCGATTTTTCGCGGCCGACAAACAGCGGCACGATCATGTGCGGGAAAACAACGATATCGCGCAGCGGCAAAACCGGGAAGGTGCCGTTGGCGGGAGCTGGCGTCTTGGTGGTTTTTGTCATTGTCCGGCCTTTCTGCCGCAGCCGCCATGAGCCGGCTGCGAATCCTCTGCATAATGGCAGCGTTCGCATCCGCCTTCCACCCCAAAGCCGTCGCGGCCCGGGCAAGCGCGGATCAAACACCCCACGCGGACTAGTTGGAGACCCTGCAGTCCATAATCAAGGGTTCAGCCGGATGAATGTTTCCGGCAAACGAAAACGTCGCCCGAAGGCGCCGTTTGAACTTGCTCAAAGCCCGGATCAGGCGCTTGCCTGGCCCTTTTCCTTCTTCGGCTCCGAATAGATGTAGAGCGGACGGGCCTGGCCGTTGACCACTTCGTCGGAGATGACCACTTCCTGCACGCCTTCAAGGGCCGGCAGGTCAAACATGGTGTCGAGCAGGATGGCTTCCATGATCGAGCGCAGGCCGCGCGCGCCGGTCTTGCGCTCGATGGCGCGCTTGGCGATCGCCGAGAGCGCATCGGTATGGAAGGTCAGTTCGACATTTTCCATCTCGAACAGCCGCTGATATTGCTTGACCAGCGCGTTCTTCGGCTCGGTCAGGATCTGGATCAGCGCCGGCTCGTCGAGATCTTCAAGCGTGGCCAAAACCGGCAGGCGGCCGACGAATTCCGGGATCAGGCCGAATTTCAACAGATCTTCCGGCTCGACCATGCGGAACAGCTCGCCGGTGCGGCGGTCTTCCGGCGATGCAACACGGGCGGCAAAGCCGATCGAGGTCTTGCGGCCGCGGTCGGAAATGATGCGGTCAAGGCCGGCAAAGGCGCCGCCGCAGATGAACAGGATGTTGGCGGTATCGACCTGCAGGAATTCCTGCTGCGGATGCTTTCTGCCGCCCTGCGGGGGAACGGAGGCAACCGTGCCTTCCATGATCTTCAACAGCGCCTGCTGCACGCCCTCGCCCGACACGTCGCGGGTGATGGACGGATTGTCGGACTTGCGCGAAATCTTGTCGATCTCGTCGATATAGACGATGCCGCGCTGGGCGCGTTCGACATTGTAATCGGCCGACTGCAGCAGCTTGAGGATGATGTTTTCGACGTCTTCGCCGACATAGCCCGCTTCGGTCAGCGTGGTGGCGTCGGCCATGGTGAAAGGCACGTCGATGATGCGGGCCAGGGTCTGGGCGAGCAGCGTCTTGCCGCAGCCGGTCGGGCCGATCAAGAGGATGTTGGACTTGGCCAGTTCCACGTCATTGGATTTCGACGCATGCGCCAGGCGCTTGTAGTGATTGTGGACGGCAACTGACAGCACACGCTTGGCATGCGGCTGGCCGATCACGTAGTCGTCGAGAACCTTCAGGATTTCCTGCGGGGTCGGCACGCCTTCGCGCGACTTGACCATCGAGGTCTTGTTCTCTTCGCGGATGATGTCCATGCACAGCTCGACGCATTCATCGCAGATGAATACGGTCGGCCCGGCGATCAGCTTGCGCACCTCGTGCTGGCTCTTGCCGCAAAACGAGCAGTAAAGCGTGTTCTTGGAATCGCCGCCGCTGTTGCTGATCTTGCTCATTCTACCGCCCTTCTGGATCGCCCGCGCCGCTTCGGCGTCACGGACTTGTCATGCCTATTTAGTGCAGTCCGGCCTGTGAAACAACGCAATCCGGCCACTAGCAGCCCGTTGGGACCGCAACCGATACGCTCTTGCAACACTTTTACGCCTGCAACACCCGATTTCGGCATGATAGCCCGGGGTTCTTCAACATAGGCTTAATGCCGCAGCCCCGCCGCAGCTCAGGCCTTTTCGGCTGATTCGCGCGAGGTGATGACCTTGTCGATCAGGCCAAAGCTCTTGGCGGTCTCGGCCGTCATGAAATTGTCGCGGTCGAGCGCGTTCTCGATTTCCTCATAGGAGCGGCCCGTATGGTGCACATAGATCTCGTTGAGGCGGCGCTTCATGTTTTCGATTTCGCGCGCCTGGATCAAAATGTCGGTGGCCTGGCCCTGGGCGCCGCCGGACGGCTGATGCACCATGACGCGGGCGTTGGGCAGCGCAAAGCGCATGTCCTTGTGGCCGGCAGCGAGCAGCAGCGAGCCCATGGAAGCGGCCTGGCCGAAGCACAGCGTCGATACGGCCGGCTTGATGAACTGCATGGTGTCATAGATCGCCATGCCGGAGGTCACCACGCCGCCGGGTGAGTTGATGTAGAGATTGATCTCTTTCTTCGGGTTTTCGGCTTCGAGGAACAGCAGCTGGGCGGAAACCAGCGTCGCCATGCCGTCTTCGATCGGCCCGGTGATGAAAATGATCCGCTCCTTGAGCAGGCGCGAGAAAATGTCATAGGCGCGCTCGCCGCGATTGGTCTGCTCGACCACCATCGGCACGAGGTTCATGGCGGTTTCGACGGGGTTCTTCATGGAGTTCCTCTGGCCTCTGCGCGGCGCAAATCAGTGCGCGCTGTTGGTTCTAGATAGGGCGGCCCATGGGCTGACTGCAAGGGCGGTTCATGCCGAGTTGTTAACCAGCTTGCTTAACGGGACGTAAACAAACCGGCCGGCTGCGCCAAAATGACAAAACGCTGAGCACGGATTTCAGCCATTTGTCATTGGCGGGGTGATTTAAGGGGGCAAGCCGGGGGGCGGAAATGGAGATTGCGATGAAATTCCTGCTTGCCCTGACGGCTTCCGCCCTGTTGTCAACCGCCGCTTTTGCCAATGATGACTGCGCAAAAGCCCCCAAGCCCGGCCGTGACGCAAAAATCGCTGTTCTGATGAAAGCCTCGCAGGCCGGCTACAAGGACATCCGCATCAGCGCCGATTGCGGCTGCATTGATGTGCGCGCCACCAAGGACGGCCAAAAGGCGCAATTGCGCTATGACGGCGTGACGCTGGCGCTGATCAAGTCAGAAATCAACGGCTGACCGCATTGCCTGAACGCGAGCCGCCGGTGCATGCGCGGCATGAATCAGTGGTGCCCATCTCCCCTGGACAAGGGTTGCAAACCGCGCATGGCAAGGAGGAGCAGTCAGCCCTTGCAGCCGGCCTCCTCCATCGTCTGGACAATCCATGCCAGATCCTGCTGGCGCTGGTGGTTGTCGGGCGCTGCCTTGGCCAGCGGCTCGACAATCGTCTTCGCCTCGGCAAAGGCCGCGCAGGCAGCGCCGGCATCGCCGTCCTGCCCCCGCGTCATGCCGAGCCTTGCAAGGCTCACAAACACGTCGCGCGCATGCTCCGCATGGCTCGGGTCCGCCGCCATCAAACGCCGGGCGATTTCAAGGCCCTCCTCGTAGCGCGCAAGCGCCCCCGTCAGATCATTGCGGGAGACAAGAACATCGCCAATCTTGTTCACGCTCACTGACACGTCGCGCGCGCTCCGCATGGCTCGGGTCCGCCGCCATCAAACGGCGGCCGATTTCAAGGCCCTCCTCGTAACGCGCAAGCGCGCCGGAAAGATCATTGCGGGATCGGAGAACATCGCCGATCCGCTCAAGGCTCACTGAAAC
>JBATMU010000049.1:0-3363 GCA_049289995.1 Rhizobiaceae bacterium
GATGAGGGGTTATCGGCACCGCCCCCTCATCCGGCTTCGCTACGCTCAGCCACCTTCTCCCACAAGGGGAGAAGGCAAGAACCCGCCATTCGCCATCACGAACTACGAACCCCGACCCACAAATTCTATCCACCCCCTTTTCGCCTCCCCCATACTCCCCGGCAGTTTCTCCCGCAGGGAGCATGCTGCGGTACCGGCCGCTCATGCGGGGGGAACCGGCTCCCGCCGACACCGGACCCGGACCGGCAGAAGCGGGGCGGAGATGGCGCCGGGCCCGCGCCCAGAGGATAAGCTCTGCCGTTCGGTCATGCGGCGGCGGGGCAAACGGGAGGGGAAACCTTCCCGACGCGGGAACCAGGTATTGGATGGCGGACCCCTCCGCCCGCTCCTTCGGGAGCAGGTGGCCCGGCACGTGTGCAGGGACGGATGAGGGGGCATTGGCCCGCAGCGGATAGAAGCCCGGGGAGAGCCCGGCAGGCTCCGCCGCCGCGCGGGGGGTGAAACCCCCGGCTCCAATCAAAGCCCTGGCACCCGCAGCGAAGCCGGACGGGGCCGTGGCTGAGGCCATGACACTACCCCCAAAAGGCCTGAGCCACGGCTCTGTCTTCCCGCCCGTCAAAGGGCAGGCGAATTTCCCCAACAGCCAGACGGGCAACCGGGCGTGGCGCAGGAGAGGTGCATTCTTTCCTCGCCCCTATGGGGAGAGGGATACGATGGCCCGGTGAGGCGCAGCCGAACCGTTGGCCGCAGTTGGGTGAGGGGGAACTTTTCACACCGCCGCCCCCTCACCAAGTCCGGCCAGCGCTCGCCAAGGGGCTTGCGCGGCCGAACTATCCTCTCCCCGCAGGGGCGAGGAAAGTCGCAGCGCTGATCTCCACCCTAGGGGGGAGATGCCCGACAGGGCAGAGGGGGGTCAAAGGCTTTGCCCGACAGGGCAGAGGGGGGCAAACCTGCCTAGCGCGACATCAGCGTCAGGATCGGCATGTCGCGGATGAGGTTGCGCGTCACCCCGCCAAACAGCCATTCGGTAAAGCGCGCATGGCTGAACGCGCCCATGACGAACAGGTCGGCACCCTTGTCGGCGATGCGGTTCTGGATGACGGCGCTGACCGGCAGGCCGGCCGAATATTCGGTGACCGTGGTGACTTTCGCGCCATGGCGGGCCAGCGTTGCGGCGATTTCGGAGGCGGCGAAGGTCGGGGTCTGCTCGGCGGTGGCGGGCGGGTCGACCATGAGGATTTCGGTTTCCTCGGCTGCCAGGATGAACGGCATGGCGTCAAACACCGCACGGGCCGATTCGCGCGTGCCGTTCCAGCCGACCAGCACCTTTTTGACCGGGCCGGGGCTCTTGGCCAGATAGGGCGCAAACAGCACCGGGCGGCCGGTTTCAAACAGCAGCGCATGCAGGTTGGTGACATCGACGCTCGGCTGGGCCGGGTCGGCCTGGGCGGCAATGACGATATCGGCGGCGCGGGCGCTGGAAAGCCCGGCCACGGCATTGTCGCCGGTGAAATTTTCGATGCTGCGCCATTCGCCGGAGAAGCCGTCGCGCGCCATGCGGGCTTCGAACAGCGCCTTGATTTCCTCGGTGCGGGCCTTGTTGCGCTCGGCGGTCACCGCGATGAAATCGGTATCGGGAAAACCCATCGGCGTCGAATAGACCACCGGCAGCGGCGTGGCGTGCAGGCCGATGACATGCGAGCCATGCTTTTCGGCCAGCCAGGCGGCCTGATCGAGCACACGCGAGGATTCGTTGATGTCGGACAGGATGGCGAGAATGGTCTTGTAGGGCATGGCGGCATCTCCGTGAACGGTTTGCAGCAGATGACCTTATATAGGGAGGAATTCACCGGCGCCGCGTTGATATGCATCAAAATCGCGGAAATGCCGGAAATCAGTGCTGATTTCCTGAAAATCCGGCCACCATTTCCTCCACCGCCAGTCTTGCCGCATCGCGTTTTTCGCGGTCGCGGGCGCGGATCACCAGCTCGGTCCAGAACTTGCCGTCGAGATATTTCGGATAGGAGCCGATGATCGTGTCCGGATGGGCCTTCTGGATTTCGCCGAGCGCGGTGCCGACCAGCCCTTCACCATGCGGGCAGTGCACCGATGCGGTGAGCATTTCCGCGCCCTTGCGCAGGCTCGGCACCAGATTGTCGAGCATGGCCTGGAAAATCGCCGGAACGCCGGCCATGACATGCACATTGCCGATGGAGAATCCCGGGGCGAGCGACACCGGATTGTCAATATGGACGGCCCCCTCCGGCATGCGGGCCATGCGGCGGCGGGCCTCGTTGAACTCAAGCCCGCGGGCGGCATAGCTGTCGCCCAGCATTTGCAGCGCCTTCGGGTCATGCAGGCACGGCAGGCCGAAGGCGGCGGAAATGGCGTCGGCAGTGATGTCATCATGGGTCGGACCGATGCCGCCAGTGGTGAAAACGTAAGTGAATCTGGCCCTGAGCGCATTGACCGCCGCGACGATTTCCGCCTGTTCGTCGGGCACGATGCGGACTTCTTTCAAGTCAATGCCGATGGCCGTCAGAATATCGGCAAGGTGACCGATATTGCGGTCCTTTGTGCGGCCCGACAGGATTTCATCGCCGATGACGACCATGGCGGCGGTGACGATTTCGGCGTCCGGTGCGGGCATGGTGTTTATCCTTTTCGGCTTTGCCGCCAGATAGCGCGCCAGCCTGCCCGCGGCAAGGCATGCCTGCTTGGCGGGGCGGCAAGGCGCTTGCTCCTGAACCGCGCCGGGGCTACTGATCCGGTCGCGCCCCCTTGGCGAAACTGGTAGACGCAAGGGACTTAAAATCCCTCGGCCTCTGGCTGTGCCGGTTCGACCCCGGCAGGGGGCACCACATCGCAGGCCAGGCTTGCACAACAGAAAGCTGCCTGATGACCCTTCCCGACACGATTTCGCCGCCGCTGGCCCGGGCGCTTGCCACCAAAGGCTATGAAAGCCTGACACCGGTGCAGGCCTTGATGCTGGGCGCGGAAATGGAAAATGCCGACCTTCTGGTATCGGCGCAGACCGGCTCTGGCAAGACGGTGGCGTTCGGTTTGGCGCTGGCCTCCAATCTTCTGGGCGGGCGCGAAAAGCTGCCGTTTGCGGTGCAACCGCAGGCGCTGGTGGTTGCGCCGACCCGCGAACTGGCGCTGCAGGTGCGGCGCGAGCTGGAATGGCTGTATGAGCCGGCGGGCGCAAGCTTCGCGTCCTGCGTCGGCGGCATGGAAATGCGCAAGGAAATCCGCGCGTTGCAGCAGGGCGCGCATATCGTGGTGGGAACGCCCGGCCGATTGCGCGACCACATCACGCGCGGTTCGCTTGATCTGGAAGCGCTGAAAGCGGTGGTGCTGGAC
>JBATMU010000050.1:0-3084 GCA_049289995.1 Rhizobiaceae bacterium
GCCGGGAGGCTTCGCTGGCAGCCACCCCGCGCATCGCCATCGACACGCCGAGCCTGAAGGGTTCGGTCAATCTCAAGGGCGGCCGGATCGATGATCTGGTGCTCAAGGGTTACAACGAGACCATTTCCAAGACGTCTCCGAATATCGTGCTGCTCAATCCCGGCGAATTGGCCAATGGCTATTTCGCCGAGACGGGGTTTGTCGGCAATGCGGAAACCGGGGCGGTTCCCGGCCCGGAGACCGTGTGGTCCGCCGATGCGCAGACACAGCTGACACCGGCAACGCCGATTACGCTGACCTGGCGCAATGACAAGGGCCTGGCGTTCACCCGTACGCTGGCCGTCGACGCCAACTATCTCTTCACCATTGCCGACAGCGTGAAAAACGAAGGCGCGGCTGCGGTCAACCTGTCCGGCTACGGGCGGGTTACGCGCTTTGACAAGCCGACCACTGCCTCGATTTATGTGCTGCACGAGGGCCTGATCGGCGTGACCGGCGAAGAAGGCCTGCAGGAAAATACCTATTCCGAAATCGAGGATGACAAGCAGGTATTGCCGGGCAAGTCATCGGATGGATGGCTGGGCCTGACCGACAAATATTGGGCCGTGACCATGGTGCCGTCGGCCAAGCAGCCGTTCCAGCCGCGTTTCGGCTATTACGAAGACGGCCGCACGCGCTATCAGGCCGACTTCGTGACCGACCCGATGGCGGTTGCGCCCGGCGCGACGGAAACAGTCGAGACACTGGTGTTCGCCGGCGCCAAGGAAGTGGCGAAGATCAATGCCTATGAGGCCGACCGCGGCATCCGCCTGTTCAACCGGCTCATCGATTGGGGCTGGTTCCACTTCATCACCAAGCCGATGTTCTGGCTGATCGACAATCTCTACAAGATCCTCGGCAATTTCGGCCTCGCCATCCTTGGCACCACCGTCATCGTCAAGGCGCTGTTTTTCCCGCTGGCCAACAAGCAATACGCGTCCATGGCCAACATGAAAAAAGTCCAGCCCGCCATGGCCGAGATCAAGGAAAAATACGGCGACGACAAGATGAAGCAGCAGCAGGCGCTGATGGAGCTTTACAAGAAGGAAAAGATCAATCCGGTCGCCGGCTGCTGGCCGGTCCTCCTGCAGATCCCGGTGTTCTTTGCGCTCTACAAGGTGCTGTACATCACACTCGAAATGCGGCATGCGCCGTTTTACGGCTGGATCCAGGATCTGGCCGCGCCGGACCCGACCTCGCTGTTCAACCTGTTCGGCCTGTTGCCGTTCTCGCCGCCGGCTTTCCTGATGATCGGCGTCTGGCCGCTCTTGATGGGCATCACCATGTTCCTGCAGATGCGCATGAACCCGACGCCGCCGGACCCGACCCAGGCGATGATCTTCACCTGGATGCCGGTGATCTTTACTTTCATGATGGCGGCATTCCCGGCCGGGCTCATCATCTACTGGGCATGGAACAACACGCTGTCGATCATTCAGCAGGCGCTTATCATGAAGCGTCATGGCGTGAAGATCGAACTGTTTGACAATCTCAAGGGATTGTTCGGCAAGAAGGCCGAGGCGCCAAAGTGATGCGGCAGGGAACGGCGCATCATGGCGGCGTTTGACGGCACCGTCTTTCCGCCTGCCTGGACCTTCATCCGGGGCGTTCCGTCGCTGAAATTCCTGCCGCCGGCGGGACCTGCGGAGATTGCCTTTGCCGGCCGCTCCAATGTCGGCAAGTCGTCGATCATAAATGCGCTGACCGGCCACAAGGGGCTGGCGCGCACCTCCAATACGCCGGGGCGCACCCAGGAATTGAACTTTTTCGTGCCGGAGGGACATTCGGGCGAGGATGGCGACCTGCCGCCGGTGGCGCTGGTTGACATGCCCGGCTACGGATTTGCCGAAGCGCCGAAGGCGCAGGTCGATGCCTGGACGAAACTGGTGTTCGACTATCTGCGCGGACGCGTCACGCTCAAACGGATTTTCCTGCTGATTGACGCCAGGCATGGGGTGAAGACCGCCGATATCGGCGCGATGGATCTCTTGGACAAGGCGGCTGTGTCTTACCATGTCGTCCTGACCAAGGCCGACAAGATCCACCCGAGCGAGCTCGAGAAGATTCACGCCAAGACGATTGGCGACATCCGCAAGCGCCCGGCTGCCTTCCCGGCCGTGATCGCCACCTCGTCACAGACCGGCCAGGGCATGGACGATCTGCGCGACGCCATTCTTACGGCTTGGCGGCTTTAGTTCCACCGGGCAGGGCAAAACGGACGCACAGCCCGCCAAGGCTTGACGCCGAGAATTCCAGCGCACTGCCATGCAGGGCCAGGATATCGGAAACGATGGCCAGTCCGAGTCCCGAACTGCCGCTTTCATCAAGGCGTGCGCCGCGCGCCTGCAATTGCGCGAGTTTTTCGGCGGGCACCCCCGGTCCGTCATCTTCAACACTGACCCAAATGGTGGAACCAACGCCGCCTGCGGTGACGCGGACATTCGCCTTCGCATAGCGTGTGGCGTTTTCCATGAGATTGCCGAGTATCTCGGTAAGGTCCTCGGCCATCATTGCCGATTCCGCCTGTCCGGCATCCAGATCATAGGCAAGTTTTTCGCCCTTGGGCGTGCGTTTGAGCGTCCGCACCAGGCCATTGGCAATCTTGTCGAGCCTCACCGGCGCAATTGCACGTGAGGAATGGCGCAGGCGCGAGCGTGCCAGTTCCCGTTCGATGGTGCGGGCCATCTGCTGGGCAACCGCCTCGATATCGTCGGCGATGGCGTTTTCCTTGCGGGCACGCAGCCGGGCAATGTCGCTGGCCAAGGCCGTCAATGGCGTTTTCAGCCCGTGGGCGAGATCGGCCGCCCGGTCGCGCGCGCGCTTCATCTCCTGCTCTTGTCCGGAAAGCAGGCTGTTGACCTCCTCGACCAGCGGCGAAATTTCCGTAGGAACATTGACAGGCAAGCGGCTTGCCGAACCTGCGCGAATATCCGCGACAGCCTGCCTGACGGGCCCCAGAGGGCGCAGGCCAGAACGCACCTGCGCCCAGCCGCCAAGCAGCAGAACGGCAGCCAGCAGGCCCAGTCCCGGAAGCATGTCACGGGC
>JBATMU010000051.1:0-21527 GCA_049289995.1 Rhizobiaceae bacterium
GCCGCAAGCCGGGCCAGCTGCGCCTCAAGCTCGGCCCTGACCGGAACGGCCATTTCCGCCGCACCTGTCGGTGTCGGCGCGCGCATGTCGGCAACAAGATCCAGCAGGGTCCAATCCGTCTCGTGGCCAACCGCCGAAATGACCGGAATATCGGAGTCCGCCGCCGCCCGCACCACGATTTCGTCGTTGAAGCCCCACAGATCCTCAAGCGAACCGCCGCCGCGCCCGACAATCAGCACATCAGGCCGGGCAATCGGCCCGCCAATTTCCAAGGCATTGAATCCGGCGATTGCCGTTGCCACTTCCTGACCGCACGTCTCTCCCTGTACCCGCACTGGCCAGACAAGGACATGCAGCGGAAAGCGGTCGGCAATGCGGTGGATGATGTCCCGGATCACCGCGCCGGTCGGCGAAGTGACCACGCCGATCACCCGTGGCATGAACGGCAAAAGCTGCTTGCGGCCCGGATCAAACAGGCCCTCCGCAGCCAGCTTGCGCTTGCGCTCCTCAAGAAGCGCCATCAGCGCGCCGGCCCCTGCTGGCTCCATCTGCTCGATGACGATCTGGTATTTCGACGAACCGGGATAGGTGGTCAGCTTGCCGGTGGCGATGACTTCCATGCCCTCTTCAGGCCGGAATTTCAGCTTGCCGAACGAGCCTTTCCAAATCACCGCTTCCAGCCGTGACCGGTCGTCCTTCAGCGAAAAATACGCATGCCCAGAGGAGTGTGCGCCGCGGTACCCCGAGATTTCGCCGCGCACCCGCACATGCCCGAACGTGTCCTCAACCGTGCGCTTGAGCGCATTGGAGATTTCCGAAACGGAGAATTCATGGGCATTTGTGGCAGAATCGGTCATGGCCCATTGGCGGGTCAAAGCCCGTTTGCGTCAAGCTCTTGACCTTGGACTGCGCCTCGCCCAAACCGGGACATGCGCGCCAATTACAAACTTCAACGGCTTTTTGTCCCCGATCCCCTTGGCCCGGAAGCAGAATTTGCGGTTTCACCTGCCCAGGCGCACTACCTCATGCATGTGCTCAGGCTGGAGGAAGGAGCGGAGCTTCTGGCCTTCAACGGCCGGGACGGCGAATTTCTGGTCCGCATAACCTCGCTGGGCAAAAAGGCAGTGCGGGTCGCCGTCGTTGAACAAACCCGTCCGCAGCCCGTACCGCCCGATCTTCTGTTCTGCTTTGCGCCGTTGAAAGTCGGCCGGCTCGACTATTTGATCCAGAAAGCCGTCGAAATGGGTGCGGGCATCATCCAGCCGGTCCTGACCCAACACACCCAGAATACCCGTGTTTCGGTGGAGAAAATGCAGGCCAATGCGCTGGAAGCCGCCGAACAATGCGGCATTCTGGCTGTCCCGGAGGTGCGCGAACCGGCAAAATTCGCTGAACTTTTGGCCGGTTGGGACCCCATGCGCCGGCTGGTCTTTTGCGATGAAAGTGCTGAGACCAACAATCCGCTGCCTGCGCTGTCCGCGATTTCCGAAAGCCGCCTCGGCCTGTTGATCGGTCCGGAGGGCGGCTTTTCAGATGCCGAACGCGCGAGCCTGCGTCAGAAATCCTTTGTCACTGCCATTCCGCTCGGCCCCCGCATTCTGCGCGCCGATACGGCGGCGGTGGCCGCGCTCGCCGTTCTGCAGGCGGTCAAGGGCGACTGGTGACAGTTCACTTTTCTTGATGGACCGTCATCGACAATTCACTTGATCCACACCACATGTGTCGTCCATCAAGCGGCATTGGACCGGGGGAAGACTATGGCGAGAGACACCACCGACGACAGGCCGGTTGAGAACGTGGATGATCTGGTCGCCTGGATTGCCCAGGGCGAAAAACCAAAAGACAAATGGCGCATCGGCACCGAGCACGAAAAATTTCCCTTCTATGTCGATGGCAACAGCCCGGTTCCCTATGAAGGCCCCAAGGGCGTGCGCGCGCTGCTCGAAGGCATGCAGTCCAAATTGGGCTGGGAGCCGATAATCGACGAAGGCAATATCATCGGCCTGGTAGAACCGACCGGCCATGGCGCGATATCGCTTGAGCCCGGCGGCCAGTTCGAATTGTCCGGCGCGCCGGTCGAAACGCTTTTCCAGACCTGCCGCGAGAGCAATGCGCATCTGGCGCAATTGCGTGAGATCGCCGAACCGCTCGGCATCCGCTTCCTTGGCCTTGGCGGCTCGCCCAAATGGACGCTGGCCCAGACGCCGCAAATGCCGAAATCGCGCTATGCCATCATGCGCAATTACATGCCCAAGGTCGGCAGCCATGGCCTCGACATGATGTACCGCACCTGCACAATCCAGGTGAATCTGGACTATTCCTCGGAAGCCGACATGCGCCGCAAGATGCAGGTTTCCATGAAGCTGCAGCCGCTGGCAACAGCCCTGTTTGCGTCTTCGCCCTTCACCAATGGCGAATTGAACGGGCTGCAATCCTGGCGTGGCGACATCTGGCGCGACACCGACAATGCGCGCTCCGGCAGCCTGCCTTTCACCTTCTCTCCGGATTTCGGCTATGCCGATTATGCCGAATGGGCGCTGGACATCCCGATGTATTTCATCCTGCGCGATGGCCATTATCACGAAGCCACGCATGTGACGTTCCGCCAGTTCATGGCGGGCGCGTTGACAAAGGAAATTCCTGGCGGCACGCCGACCATGGGCGACTGGACCAATCATCTGGGCACGCTTTTCCCGGATGTCAGGCTCAAGCGGTTCCTCGAAATGCGCGGCGCCGATGGCGGCCCGTGGCGGCGCATCTGCGCGCTGCCGGCCTTCTGGGTCGGCCTGCTGTATGACGAGACCGCACTTTCCGCCGCCGAAACGCTGACGCGCGACTGGACACATGCCGAAGTGGTGGCCATGCGCGATGCCGTGCCCGCTGAGGGCCTGCATGTGCGTCATCGCGGCCGCACGCTGTTTGAGATCGCCCGCGAGGTTCTGGCGATTTCACGCGCCGGCATGGTCGCCCGCCACAGGCTCAACCGCGACGGCTATGACGAATCGAGCTTTCTTGACGCGCTCGATGAGGTTGTGGCCCGCGGCTCGACGCTGGCCGAAGTCCTGATCCATGCCTTTCACACTCGCTGGGGCAACAGCGTCGAACCCGCCTTCATGGAATACGCCTACTGAAAAAACGGGAAATTCTGTGTGAATCGTCGCGGCCATTCCTATATGCGCCGCGCGCTTCATGGGTTAGCGTGGTCTTCAAACAGGAGGATTTCCGATGACCAATCTCTTCGACATGCTGTCCCAGTCGCAAAATGGCGCGGGAATGCAGGCTCTGGCCAGCCAGTTTGGCCTTAATCAGGATCAGGTCAATGCCGCCATGGAAGCCCTGTTGCCGGCCTTTTCGACCGGCTTGAAGCGCAACACGGCTGACCCGTTTGGCATGGGCAAGGTCATGCAGGCCATGATGACCGGCCAGAACCACCAATATTTCGATAATCCGGCTGCCGCCTTCACCAAGGCCGGAATGGACAATGGCAATGCCATTCTCGGCCAATTGTTCGGTTCAAAGGATCTGTCGCGCGCCGTCGCCGCCCAGGCTTCCGCCGCATCCGGCATCGGCCAGGATGTTCTCAAGCAGATGCTGCCCGCTTTGGCTTCGATGATCATGGGCGGCCTGTTCAAGCAGTCCACCAACCAGTTTTCGGCCGGTTCGTTCGGCGCATCGGGCAATATTTTCGGTCAGGTCATCGAGGAAATGATGAAACAGGGCGGCGCAGCCCAAAGGCAGACCGCCCCGCAAGCCGACAATCCGCTCGGCAAAATCCTTGAAGGCATGCTGGGCGGCGGCCAGGCTGCGCCGCAGCAGGCGCCCCAGCAGTCCGACAATCCGCTTGGCCGCATTTTCGAGGAAATGATGAAGGGCGGCATGGGCCAGGGCGGCAGTCAAGGCGGCGGCGCGCAGCCCGGCCAGATGGACAATCCGCTCGGCAAGATCCTTGAAGGCATGCTGGGCGGCGGTGCGCCGCGCCGCACGTCACCCGCCCCGGAGGCTGACAATCCGTTCGGCAAGATTCTTGAAGAAATGATGGGCGGCGGCGCAAGGCGTGAAAGTGCCGAGGAAGACGCCGCCCCGCGCGTTAATCCCTCAGGCCGGCCGCGCAACAAATATGATGATGCGTTCGGCGAAATGTTCGAGACCGGCCGCAAGACCCGCGACAGCTATCAGCAAGGCATGGAATCGATCTTCGATCAGTTCCTCAAGGGCATGGACCGCCACGGCTGAAAACATCTCGCGAAAAAGCCCGGCCCCTTTTCGGGACCGGGCAAGCGGCAGGCTCCGGGGAGTGTGAATGGGAGGCCTGCGAAGGCTTTAGCAGCGGGCGGCGCTTTCGCGCGAGCGCATGGAGTTGGTGCAGCGCAGCCGCGCGGTCGGATCCTCAAACAGCGACACTTCGCTCGCCAGATACAGGTCCGAACGCGTCAGGCCGATATCCGACAATTCCTGGTCGCTCATCTCGCCAAGCCGGTAGATTTGCTGGCGGTTTTTCCAGGCGCGGACGGTTTTGGCAACGGCGGCAACAAGGGTGAGCGCCGCGCTGGCGCGGGCAAATGACAGGGGTGAGCGTGTTGCAATCGTTGACATGGCCGGTCTCCTTTTGGCGGCGCGTTGGTAGGCATCACGCATATGCTCCCGGCCAATTGATTTAACAAACGAATGTTTCTAATCTCACTCATCAGAGTTTGTGATTGGAACCCGCCATGGCCGCGCCGCTCGACCTTGACCAGCTGAAAACCTTTGTCGCCATTTCCGATACCGGCTCGTTCACCCGGGCGGCGGACGATGTTCACCGCACCCAATCGGCGGTGTCCATGCAGATGCGCCGCTTGGAAGAGCGCATCGGCAAGGTGCTGTTCGAGCGTGACGGCCGCCAAAACCGCCTGACCCAGGAGGGCGAGCGGCTGCTCGCCTATGCGCGCCGCCTGCTGCAATTGAACCGCGAGACGCTGGCCGCCTTCGATGATGCGTCGCTTGAAGGCCAGATCCGCATCGGCATGCCTGACGATTACGCCGACCGATTCCTGCCCGAGATCATGGCGCGGTTTTCCCGCTCCAACCCCAGGGTGGAAATGTCGGTGGTTTGCGAACCCACCGTCAATCTCGCTGAACTGGTGCGCCGCGGCCAACTCGATATTGCGCTGGTGACCAAATGTGATGACGTCCTGTCGGCCGAAATCGTGCGCACCGAGCCCCTGCTTTGGGTCACCTCGGCCAATCACGCCGCCCATGAGGAGCCGGTCCTGCCGACCGCCTTCGGCCGTCCGACCTGCGCCTGGCGTTCGCAGGCGACGTCGGCGCTTGACCGCATGGGCCGGCCCTACCGCATCCTGTTCACCTCATGGTCGGCGACGGTCATCCTTGCCGCGGTGCAAGCGGGCTTGGCGGTTTCGGCGCTGGCCGAATGCGCGCTTCGCCCCGGCATGCGGGTGCTGACGGAAGCAGACGGGTTTCCGGCGCTCGAACCGGTTCAGATCGGCATATTGCGCGGCCGCACCAACCATCAGGCGCTGACAGATGCGCTTGCCCGCCACATTGCTGAAAGCCTCGACAACATCTCCGCCCCGCCAGCGCTTGCCGAAGGCGTTTTTGATTTCGCCGCCATGAACGGTGCGCGCGGCAAGCGCCTGCGCCCCGGCCAGGTCATGCCCGGCTGGTGAGGCTCAGCCTGCTGAAGGATGCCATTGCGGCTGATAGCCTTGGCGCAGCGCCGTCAGCGTGGCGGCGGGCGTGATGAGCGTGATCGGCGCGCGGGCGAGGTCCGACAGGGCGCTCGGCGGCATGTAGCCGCCAAACGTCCATTCCAGCGCCCGCCGGCCTTTCAGCGCAAAGGCGCGGCCTTCCGAGGCGATCATCGCCCCGTCTGGCAGGCCGGGCAGGTTCATCATCGATATTTGTGTTGCAGCATTTCCTGCTGCCAGCCGCTGGCTGTGCAGTTTCGCGTCCATGTCCTTTGCCGGGCAGGCCGCGCCATTGCCGGCAAAGGCAGCGGCAAAGGCTGTGGCCCGTTCGCGCCGGCATTCAAAGCACGGCCGGTGCCCGGCGGCGAGCGCGGTCACTTCATCGGCAAAGAACAATTCGGTCCATGACCGGCCAGCCATCGGCGTGCGGCGCACGGCTTTCCACTCCAGCGCACAGACGATCCAGGCCTTCGACGTCCAGCGGCGTTTTGTGAGCGTGCGGGTCTCCGGGTCATGGATGATGCCGCGATTGCCGGTGAAAAGCCCGCGCGCCGGATCAGCGATGATCTCGCCAAACGGGTTCACGCGGTTTTGCAGGGTCATGACAGCCTCTTGCCAGCTTTGCAGCGCATGCTATCGGTCAGGCAAGTTCGATCAACCGGAATCCGCCATGCGCGTGCTTGTCGTCCAGAATTTCGAGAAAACAGCACTTGGCCAGGTTGGCAGGGCCTTGGCCGAGGCGGAAGCCGAGATTGAAATGATCATGGCCCATGAAGGCGAGCCCTTGCCGCCGGTTCACGGCCGCCATGACGCCATTGTCGTTCTGGGCGGCGCGCAGAATGCCCTTGCAGACGAAGCCCATCCTTATCTGCCGCAATTGGCCAACCTGATGGCGGATTTTGCAATCGCCGGAAAAGCCGTGCTCGGCATCTGCCTTGGCTCACAGATCCTGGCGCGCGGGCTGGGTGCGGAAAACCTGATCGGCGCCGCCCCCGAATTCGGCTGGCAGGAGGTAACCGCCACTGAGGCAGGGCGAATCGATCCGGTGCTGCGCGCTGCACCGGCGCGGTTTCCCATTTTCCAATGGCATGACGATACATTTACCCTGCCGGAAGGCGCGGTGCGGCTGGCCTCCAATGCCGCTGTGGAAAACCAGGCGTTCCGCTTTGGCCGCGCCGCCTATGGCATGCAGTTCCACTTCGAGGCCGATCGCCGCCTTGTTGAAGGTTGGAACGCCGATTTTGCCGGCCATCTGGCCGAATTCCAGCCGGATTGGGCAAACAGGCATCCGAAAGAGGCCGCGCGTCATGGCCCGGAAGCCGATGCCGCCGGGCTGGCCATCGCCCGCGCCTGGGTCGCCTTGATTTAGCAAACTGCGATCCAGCGTTGCCGATTCATCACAATCGGAAATCGTGTGTGAATTTCCTCTCAGACATCTTGGCTTGGCTGCGGCACAGGGCTAAGAGCGCGCAGCCGGGCGATCCACGGGGCGTGCGGCAAGAAAAAAATTCGTTGAGGGACTGTCGGCGTGAACCTTTTTGTTGCTGCGGCAACACATCAGTAACCCTGACAAGGCATGAAGGTACGGAACCAACCGAGATGACACCCGTGAAAGCAGCACTCCTGTCCTTCGTCATGCTGTCCGCCATCGCCTTCTGGGGCGCAGGCATCTATGCGGCCGATGCCGCAACCGGCCACGCCGTCATTGACGGCTATGGCGTCAGCGCCGCCAAATAGGGCGGCTTCTCTGCCATCACAAACTGGCTGAACGGCGCATACCCGGAACCGGGCAGGCGGCGAGTTAACCTGTGATCAGCTGGTGACGATGATGTGCAGCGCGCGCGGCCCGTGCGCGCCCAGAATGATCGTCTGTTCGATGTCGCCTGACCGAGACGGCCCGGTGATGAGATTGAGCGTGCGCGGCAGGCCTTTTTTGGACGTGGCCTTTTTTAGTCGCGCCAGCACCGCCTCCATGTCGCCTTCCATGTCTGCGGCGCTGACCACAACGATGTGATGCTCGGGCAGGAAGTTCAGCGTCACGGGATTGTCCGCACCTGACACCAGCGCCAGCGTGCCGGTTTCGGCAATTGCCGCAAACGCATGGCTGACACAGGCCTCGTCATGGCCGTCGGAGGCCCCGAACCGCAGCTCCAGCGCCTTCTCTTTCGCCCACGGCATGGCTGACAGACGGTTATCCTCGCCCATGCGCACCGCATGCGGCAGGTTTTTGCTGCGCAGATAGGCGCTCACGGCTTTCGGCACGCCATCCGCCGTTTTCACCATCTCCACGCTGGCCGACATTTTTTTTGCAATGTCCACAAACAGCGCCATCCGGTCCTTCGGCGGCAATTGCCCGCGCGCCGGAATGACGCCCGTTGGCGTGTTTTTCAATCGCGCCGCAACCGCCGACTCGCGACCGTCGCCAGAAGCTGTTTTCCGCAGGCGGCCAAGGATCGCTTCCCGCCCGCTCATGGCCGCGCATCCTGCTTGCGGGCTTCGCGCTGCGCCCATTCCTGCATGAAGGTGCGGCCCTCAGGGGCCGGCAGGTCGCGCCATTTGGTCCAGCCGCCAGCCAGGGGCAGTGCGCGGAACCGGCCTTTCGAACCACCAAGCAGCGACAGGATGGGCATGGCGAAGCCCATGGCCAATTGGTAGAGTTTAGGCCGCCGGGCAAAGTAGGCCCAGGCTTTCAGCCCGTAGCGCTGAACCGCCGGATTCAGCCCTCGCTCGAATTCGCGCTCGCGCCAATGCCGCATCATTTTCGGCAGCGGAATGCGCATCGGACAAACGCTTTCGCAGCGCCCGCAAAAGGTCGAGGCATTCGGCAGGTGCCCGGATTGGTCAATGTTGGTCAACGCCGGCGTCAGCACCGCGCCCATCGGACCGGGATAGACCCAGCCATAGGCATGCCCGCCAATGGCATGATAGACCGGGCAATGGTTCATGCAGGCGCCGCAGCGGATGCAGCGCAGCATGTCCTGAAACTCGGTGCCGAGCATCGCCGAGCGGCCATTGTCGAGCAGGATGACATGGTATTCCTCAGGCCCGTCCGGGTCGCCCTTGCGCTTGGGCCCGGTCGAGAACGTCGTATAGACGCTCATGTCCTGCCCGGTCGCCGAGCGCGCTAGAACCCTGAGGATTTGCGCCGCGTCATTCAGCGTCGGCACGATCTTCTCGATCGAAGCGACCACGACATGCACGCGCGGCAGGATTTGCGTCAGGTCGCCATTGCCCTCATTGGTGACAATAATCGACGTGCCGGTTTCAGCCACCAGGAAATTGGCGCCGGTAATGCCGACATCGGCCTCGAAATACTTTCGCCGCAGAACCTGGCGCGCCTCGTTGAGCAGCGAAGTCGGATCTGACAAGTCGCGCCCGGCATCGAGGTGGGTATGCACGCGGCGGAAATCACTTTCGACCTGATCCTTGGTGACGTGCACCGCAGGCGCGATGATATGGCTGGGGTGTTCGCCCCTTAGCTGGATGATGTATTCGCCAAGATCGGTCTCAATCGGCTCGATGCCGTTTCCGGCGAGGAAATCGTTGAGCGCGATTTCCTCGGTAATCATCGATTTGCCCTTGGTCACCGTCCGGGCGTTGGCAGCCTTGCAGATGGACAGCACAGCCTGGCGCGCATCCTCGGCGCTCTCGCACCAGTGCACATGGCCGCCAGAGGCCAGCACCTTCTTTTCATAGGCCTCAAGATAGAGATCGAGATGGCCGAGCACATGCTCCTTGATCGCCTTGGCATTGTCGCGCAGCGCTTCGAATTCCGGCAGCGCCTCGACCGACTTGCGCCGCTTGTCGATGAAGCCGGATCGCACATGCCCGAGCGCCTTTTGCAGATTTATGTCCGCCAGCGCCCCTGCGGCATTGCCTTTGAAATTGGGCGAGGTCATCAACATGGTTCAGCCCTTTCCGCCGATAGGCGGCAGTTCAAGCTGTCCGGCCAGCACTTCGGCAACGTGCCGGACTTCGGTTTTCGAACCATGCCGCTTCAATTTGCCCGCCATGTTCATCAGGCAGCCGAGATCACCGGCCAGCAGAAGGTCAGCGCCAGACGTTTCGATGTTTTCGGTCTTCTTGCTCACGATGGCGTTGGAGATGTCCGAATATTTCACACAGAACGTGCCGCCGAAGCCGCAGCACACATCGGCATCCGGCATTTCCTGCAAATGCAGTCCGTCCACATTCGACAACAGCGCCCGCGGCTGCTCCTTGATGCCAAGTTCGCGCAGGCCCGAGCAGGAATCGTGATAGGTCACCGTGCCGGAAAACTGTGCCGCAGGTTTATAGCCGCGGACGTCATGCAGGAAACTGACCAGTTCATGCACCTTGGCGGAAAACGCTTTTGCGCGCGGTTCCCAGACGGGATCGCCTGCAAAAAGCAGCGGATAGTGCTTTATCAGCATGCCCGCACAAGAGCCGGACGGCGCAACCACATAATCAAAGCCCTCAAAGGCGGTGATTGTTTGCTTGGCGATCTCGCGCGCATCGGCTTTGTCGCCGGAATTGTAGGCGGGCTGGCCGCAGCAGGTCTGGGCCGCAGGCACATCCACTGTGCAGCCGGAATCCTCGATCAGTTGAACGGCGGAGAAGCCGACGCTCGGCCGAAACAGGTCAACCAGACAGGTCACAAACAGGCCGGCGCGCGGTTTTGTGGAAGTGGTGTTCACGAAGTCTCCTGTGCGCAAGGCTGGCGTCTCTCCCTGCTACTAGACCGGTCGGAATGCTCCGGGTCAATATCACCGCACAATCCATTTGCGCCCATTGCGCAGCACTTTGGTTTGTCACACAAGGACTGCAGTTTGCGTCCCAAGCCGAGTGCCGTGCCATGCCCAATTCCGGACTTCTGTCAGGCCAGGACCAACCTTCCGGCATCCCGCTGGTTCTTGGCTTTCCTGCCCACGACCAGCGCGCTGCGGCAATCGGCGAAGTGCATGCGCGGCCGGCCCCCGCGCTTCGCACACCGGCGATCCTCGTGCAGCTTGCCTTCCTGTCGGAAGCCTCGGTTGATTTTTCGGCCCTGTCCGAATTGTCTCGCCAGCGCGGCATTTCCCCGCCCGACAAGTTTGCCCGCCACCATTCCATGGAATGGGGCAATGGCAGCCTGCGCTGGGAGCGCCACACCGAATTCACCACCTATCTTTGGGAAAACGGCCTTTCCGAAAATGCGGACGACCCGCTGGCCGGCATGCCGTTCGGTTCCGGCTTTCCGGTTCCGGGCGCGGTCATTTGCGGCGTGCGCGTGGAAATCCGCAAATGGACCAAGGCTGCGGAAACGCAGGCTGGCACCTTTGACCAGGGCAGCCTGTGTCATTCAACTGTGGAAGGCGGCGCGGCAGCCATCCTCACCGATTTTCGCCAGGACAAGGACGGTCTGACGCGGATCGTCATCCTCGACAAGTCGCTGACCCCGGTCCGCGCCGGCGCGCTTGCCAAGCATCTGATTGAAATCGAGACCTACCGCACGCTGGCGCTGTTCGGCCTGCCGCTCGCCCAGCGGCTTTCGCCGCGCCTGCGCCGGGTCGAAGACCGCCTGGCGATCCTGACATCGGAAATGAAGGACAAGACCCGGCGTGACAGCCAGGCGCTGCTGGCCGAACTCACCGAGATCGCCGCCATGCTCGAAGCCGATGCCGCCTCCAGCCTCTACCGGTTTGGCGCCAGCCGCGCCTATGACGGCCTTGTCGATGAACGGCTCGCGGCGCTTGACGAGACGCCCATGCCCGGCGCGGAAACCTTCACGGCGTTCCTCCAGCGCCGCATGGCGCCGGCCATGCGCACCTGCCGGTCGGTCGAAAAGCGCCAGGATACGCTGTCGCGTCGTCTGGCCCGCGCCGCCACGCTGTTGCGCACCTGGGTGGATGTCGAACTCGAACGCCAGAACCGCGCGTTGTTGACGTCGATGAATTCCCGCGCCCGCCAGCAATTGCGCATGCAGCAAACCGTCGAGGGCCTGTCGGTCGCGGCCATCTCCTATTATGTGATCGGACTGATCGGCTATGCCGCCAAGGGCTTTGAGCCCTTGCTGCCGGGCTTGAAAGCCCCGGTGCTTATGGCGGCAGCCGTTCCGGTTACGCTGGCGGCCGTCTGGCTTCTTGTCCGCCGCATCAGGCGATCGCATTCCGAACATTGACTTTCTGCCCTGCCGACGCAGATTGCTGAACTGAAAAACCTGATCCCGCCGCCAGGATGACCGATGACCTCACTGACCATGCCAAAACCCGATGGCGCCATTCTCGCCCGCCGCCGCGAGATCATCGCCCAATTGCGCGAATTCGTGCCGGGCGAGGGCGTGGTTGATCAGGAAACCGGCATGCGGGTCTTTGAAAGCGATGGCCTGACCGCCTACCGCCAGTTGCCGCTTGTTGTCGTCCTGCCGGAAACCCGCGCCCAAGTCGCCAAGGTGCTGAAGTATTGCAACCGCGAAGGCATCAAGGTCGTGCCGCGCGGCTCGGGAACATCGCTTTCGGGCGGTGCGCTGCCGCTCGAGGATGCGGTGCTTCTGGTCATGTCGCGCTTCAACCGCATCCTCGACATTGATCTCTTGAACCGCACGGTCATTGCCGAACCGGGCGTGACCAATCTGGGCATCACCAAAGCCGTTGAAGAACACGGATTTTACTATGCACCGGACCCGTCCTCGCAGATTGCCTGTTCGATCGGCGGCAATGTCGCTGAAAATTCCGGCGGCGTGCATTCGCTCAAATACGGGCTGACCGCCTCCAACGTACTTGGCATCGAAATGATCCTGATGGATGGCGAGACCATCAGGCTGGGCGGCAAGCATCTCGATTCGGAAGGCTATGACCTGCTCGGCCTGATGACCGGCTCGGAGGGCCTCTTGGGCGTCATCACCGAAGTCACGGTGCGCATCCTGCAGAAACCGCAAACGGCCCGGGCGGCCTTGATAGGCTTTGCCACAAGCGAAGACGCCGGCCAGTGCGTGGCCGAGATCATTGGCGCAGGCATCATCCCCGGCGGCATGGAGATGATGGACCGCCCCGCCATCCATGCAGCGGAGGATTTCGTGCATGCCGGCTATCCGCGCGATGTCGAGGCCCTGCTGATCGTCGAGCTTGATGGTCCGGAAGCCGAAGTCGATGACCTGCTTGTGCGCGTTTCGGCAATAGCACAAGCCAACCGGTCGATGACGCTGAAAGTTTCGGCATCCGAAGAAGAGCGCATGCGCTTCTGGGCAGGGCGCAAGGCGGCATTTCCGGCGGCAGGCCGCATTTCGCCGGACTATTATTGCATGGACGGCACCATACCGCGCAAGCAATTGCCGCGCGTTTTGGCCGGCATGCGCACCATGTCTGACAAATATGGGCTCAGGGTCGCCAATGTCTTTCATGCCGGCGACGGCAATCTGCATCCGCTCATTCTCTATGACGCCAACACGCCCGGCGAACTCGAAAAGGCCGAGGATTTTGGTTCGGACATCTTGCGGCTGTGCGTCGAAGTCGGAGGGGTGCTGACCGGCGAGCATGGGGTGGGCGTCGAAAAACGCGATCTCATGCCGGTCATGTTCAACGAAGACGACCTCGGCCAGCAGATGCGGGTCAAATGCGCCTTTGATCCGAACCAATTGCTCAATCCCGGCAAGGTGTTCCCGCAATTGCGCCGCTGTGCGGAGCTTGGCCGCATGCACGTCCACAAGGGGCGGCTGGCCTATCCCGGGCTGGAGCGTTTCTGATGGCCAAGACGTTCAAGCCGGATTCGCGTGAAGGCGTGCTGGATGCGGTGCGCGGCGCCCTTGAAAACTCAAGCCCGCTTTCGGTGATCGGCCACGGCTCCAAAAGCCTGATCGGCGCGCCGCAGCCGGACATGGATGTGCTTGACCTGTCGGCCCTGAGCGGCGTCCTGTTTTATGAGCCGGAAGAACTGGTGCTTTCGGCCAAATCAGGCACGCCATTGGCCGAAATCGAACGCCTTTTGGCCGGAAAGGGCCAGCAATTTGCCTTCGAACCCATGGATTACGGTCCGCTATTGGGCATTGAACCGGGCAAAGGCACGCTTGGCGGCACGTTGGCGGCCAATTTATCCGGCCCGCGCCGCCTGAAGGCGGGTTCTGCGCGCGATCATATCCTCGGCATAGAAGCAGTGTCGGGGCGCGGCGACGTCTTCAAGTCGGGCGGCCGCGTCATGAAAAATGTCACCGGATATGATCTGTCCAAGGGCATGGCCGGTTCCTGGGGCACGCTTGCCGTGCTGACCCAGGTGACGTTCAAGGTCTTGCCTGCCGCCGAAACCGAACAGACCCTGGTTTTGCGCGGGCTCGATGATGCTGCGGCCGCGCAGGCCATGGCGCTGGCCATGGGATCGAATGCCGAAGTGGCGTCAGCGGCGCATCTGCCCGAAAATGTCGCGCCGCGCGTTCTCGGTGGCGCATTGCGGGGAAGCGCCGCGACCCTGATCCGCCTCGAAGGTTTTCCGGCATCCGTGGCTTATCGCATCCAGACCCTCACAGCACTTTTTGGCGGCAAGGGCGACGTGCTCGAAGATCCGCAATCGCGGCTGCTGTGGAGGGAAATCCGCGATTGCGTGCCCTTTGCCGACGGCTCGCAACGTCCGGTCTGGCGCCTTTCCGTTGCGCCCATGCAGGGCCATGTTCTGGTCGATGCCTTCCGCCGCCATGCCGCAGCCGATGCATTTTATGACTGGCAGGGCGGGCTGGTCTGGCTGCGCATGGAAGGCGAACCGGAAGCTGGCCCGCTGCGCACGCTCATTGCCAGCCTTGGCGGCGGCCATGCCACACTCGTACGGGCTAGCCCGGCCCAGCGCGCCAGCCTGCCGGTTTTCCAGCCGCAGCCGCCGGCGCTGGCGGCTTTGTCGGTCCGGCTGAAGGCGCAATTTGATCCGTCCGGAATCCTCAATCCCGGGCGGTTGGGCATTGATTTGCAAGGAGAACCATCATGACCAATGATCCTGCCGACCATGAACGCAGCACCGACCGCTGGCTCGAACCCGGCGCCTTCAATATCCAGGTGATCTATTATCTCTATCTGGCAGGTCTGGTCGTCGGCATCACCGGACTGGCTGGGATCATCATTGCCTATATCAACCGCGGTAAATCTGAATCCTGGATCGAGAGCCATTACACCTGGCTGATCCGCACGTTCTGGATAGGGCTCGCTTACGCCTTCGGCTCGATGCTCCTGATGGTCATCGGCATCGGCTTCCTGCTGATTCTGGCGACAACGATCTGGTTCGTTGTCCGCTGTGTCGTCGGCTTGCAGGCGCTCGGCCGCCGCGAACCGGTGAAAAATCCGATGTCCTGGATGATCTGATCCCATGCAAACAACCTTCACGCTTGCGCAACTGGCCGATCCCGCTCTGGCGGAGGCGGAATCCATCCTGCGCAAATGCGTGCATTGCGGATTTTGCACGGCGACCTGCCCGACCTATGTGACGCTCGGCAATGAACTCGACAGTCCGCGCGGCCGCATCTACCTCATCAAGGACATGCTCGAAAACGGCCGCGCCGCCGACAAGGAGATCGTCACCCATATCGACCGCTGCCTGTCCTGTCTTGCCTGCACGACCACCTGTCCGTCAGGCGTCGACTACATGCATCTCGTCGACCATGCCCGCGCCCATATCGAAACGACGTATACGCGGCCTTTGGCCGATCGGCTGATCCGCACCATGCTGCGGCTGGTGCTGCCCTATCCGGGCCGTTTCCGCGCAGCCTTGGCTTTGGCGAAACTTGGCAAGCCGTTTGCCGGATTGCTCTTGCGCATTGCGCCTCTCGCCCCGCTTGGGGCCATGCTGAGGCTTGCGCCGTCATCCGCGCCGGGCTCGCCACCGAAACCAGGCGTGGCCAAGGCCGCGGGCGCGCGCAAGGGCAGGGTGGCTATTCTGTCCGGCTGCGCCCAGCCTGTGCTGGACGCGGGCATCAACGCGGCGGCCACCCGCCTGCTGACCCGGCTTGGCGTGGACGTTGTGACGCCCGAGGGCGAAGGCTGTTGCGGCGCACTGGTCCACCACATGGGCCGCGAGGCCGACTCACATGCTGCCGCCATCCGCAATGTCGCCGCCTGGACCCGCGAGATCGACAATGGCGGGCTGGATGCCATAATCGTCACGACATCGGGCTGCGGAACCACGATCAAGGACTATGGCCACATGCTGGCCCGCGACCCGCACTGGGCGCAGAAGGCCGCGACGGTCTCGGCGCTGGCCAAGGACATAACCGAATATCTGGCGACGCTTGCCTTGCCGCAGCCGCAAAATCCGTCCGGCATGGTGGTCGCTTATCACGCAGCCTGCTCGCTGCAGCACGGCCAAAAGGTGACAGCGCAGCCCAAGGCGCTTTTGAAATCAGCCGGATTTGAGGTGCGCGAACCGCGCGACAGCCATTTGTGCTGCGGCTCGGCGGGAACCTACAACATCCTGCAAAGCGAGATTTCGGAGAAATTGAAAACCCGGAAGGTTTCGGCGCTGCAAGCATTGTCGCCGGAGGTGATTGCGGCGGGCAATATCGGCTGCCTGACACAGATTGCTTCGGGCACCGGAACTCCCGTGGTGCATATCGTCAAACTGCTGGATTGGGCACATGGCGGCCCGAGACCTACAGAACTGGGCTGATTGCAACCGGCTGTGATGGTCAGAAAGGCCAAAGATCGCGGATGCTGGACTTGCCCTTTTTCTTGTTGGCCTTCTTGATCCGCCGTTCCTTCTTGGATTCGTCTTCGCCAAGTTCATCGGCAGCAGCCGTTGCCGCCGGTACGCGGTATTCGAGCGGCGGCTCGGACAGGAATTTCCGCGTTGTTGCGCTGCCTTGTGAGTTCTCAACCCGGCGGCGCTTGTATTCCTGACGCTGCAGCAGGCTGTTGGCTTCCGTTGGCTCAACCTGGCCGGTCGAGGCGCTGGTGATGCCGCCATTGGCGCCTTCAATTGCGACTTCCGGAACGAAACCGGGATTGTTCTGGTTCTTGGTGGCAGTTTCGCGGATGCGGGCGCGGCGCTGTTCAGGCGATTCCGGCCAGGCCGGATTGCCTTCGGCGATCTT
This sequence comes from Rhizobiaceae bacterium, assembly GCA_049289995.1. Classification (GTDB taxonomy): domain Bacteria; phylum Pseudomonadota; class Alphaproteobacteria; order Rhizobiales; family Rhizobiaceae; genus JBATMU01. The sequence continues at coordinate 16,705 of JBATMU010000051.1, forward strand.
CTGCTGCGGCGCAGGAAGGGCTGCCGCATCTGACTTGATGGTTTCCGCACCAGGTTTGACGATATCAGGCCGCGGATTGTAGGCAATCGCCGGCTTTTTCTTCGGCAAGGGTGAGAAAATGTTGCCAAGGTCTTCGCCCAGCTGGGCGTTGGCAGTTTTGCCGGTGCCATAGGTAGGAGACGACACGCAGCCAGAGACGAGCAGGACTGCGCCCGCCAAGGCGGTCAGGCCCGCCAAATTCAAACTGCCGTTTGTCTTCGCCATTTTTGTCACGCGAGAATGCCCTGTCTGCAGCAAAACCATGCCTGCCCTTGCCGGTGAATTTCGGCAAGAGCAAGGCGGCCTTTATCACGGTTCCGGCCCGGCGGGCAACGCGCCCCGCCAAAAAGGCCTAGATCCTGCCGAGTGCGGCAAGCTCTTTCAAGGCTGCGGCATCGCGCGCCGACACATCCGGATAGGCCGGATCAGCTCCGACATCATCGGTATAGCGCCATGACCGCGCGCATTTGCGGCCGGACGCCAGCGCAGGAACGACCGCCACGCCTTTGACATCGTCCAGCCGGAAAGCCTCCGCCGGGCCCGCGCCAAGCGCAAGAACGGCGTCCGAGGTGATGCACAATTCGGCAAGATCCGCCGATTTGACGATCGCCAGCGTCGCCGCGTCAACCTCGACATGGATAACAGGCGACGCTTCGAGCGACGAGCCGATCCGCTTGGCGGCGCGCTCGCCTTCCAGCGCGCCGGTGACAACGCGGCGTACGGATTTGAGCGTTTCCCAGCGGCTTGCCAGCGCATCATTGCGCCAATTGGCCGGAATGGCGGGGAACTGCGCCAGATGCACAGACTTTGCTGCGGGATAACGGTCCAGCCAGGCTTCCTCGGTGGTGAACGGCAATAGCGGGGCCATCCAGGTCACAAGGCAGTCAAACAGATGGCGGACCACTTCAAGCGAGGCCTTGCGGCGGGGGCTGGACGGGGCGTCGCAATAAAGCGCGTCCTTGCGGATGTCGAAATAGAATGCCGACAGCTCCACCACCATGAAATCCATCAAGGCCTTGGTGATCTTGCGGAATTCGAAGGCGTCATAGCCCTTGCGCACCAGGTCATCGAATTCGGCGAGCCGGTGCAGCATGAGCTGCTCCAGCTCCGGCATGTCTGCAACCGGCGTCACAGTGCCGTCGTCATGGGCGAGCGTGCCCAGCATCCAGCGCAGCGTGTTGCGGAACTTGCGGTAGGCATCAACATTGGTTTTCAGGATTTCCGGCCCGATGCGCAGATCCTCTGAATAATCCGACGACGCCACCCAGAGCCTCAGAATATCCGCCCCGGACTGCTTGATGATCTCCTGCGGCGTGACGACATTGCCGAGCGATTTGGACATCTTGCGCCCGTCTTCGGCCAGCACGAAGCCATGGGTCAAGACCGCGTCATAGGGCGCCCGGCCGCGCGTGCCGCAGCTTTCCAGAAGCGAGGAATGAAACCAGCCGCGATGCTGGTCTGAGCCTTCGAGATAAAGATCGGCCGGCCATTTGAGGTCGGGCCGCTCTTCGAGGCAGAAGGCATGGGTGGAGCCGGAATCAAACCACACGTCTAGAATGTCGCGCACCTGCTCCCAGTCATCCGCATTGTCCACGAAGCCGTCAAGGAAGCGCTGTTTCGCGCCGGGCTTGTACCAGGCGTCTGCTCCTTCCTGGGCAAAGGCCGCCATGATGCGGTCTGCCAGCGCCTGGGACGGCGCAAAACCTTCGCCGGGGATGACCTGGCCGGTTTCCTTGTTGCGGAACACGGCGATCGGCACACCCCAGGCGCGCTGCCGCGACAACACCCAATCCGGCCGCTGGGCGATCATCGCATGCAGGCGGTTGCGCCCGCCGGCAGGCACGAAGCGCGTCGCTTCGATGGCTGCCAGCGCGGTCTCGCGCAGCGTGCCATGATTGGAGATCGCCTTTTTGTCCATGTGGACAAACCATTGCGGCGTGTTGCGGAAGATGACCGGTTTTTTCGACCGCCAGGAATGCGGATAGTCATGCTTGATGCGGCCGCGCGCAAACAGATTGCCCGCCGCGATCAGCGCCTTGATGACCGCGTCATTGGCATCGCCCTTCTTGCCGGAATCATCGAGCACGCGTGCCGGCCCGCCCGCCCGGTCCGGCCCGAAGCCCGGCGCGTCCTTGGTGAAGAAGCCGGCGTCATCGACGGTGAAGGGAATGGCCGGAGAAATGCCGCGCGCCTCTAGCTGGCGCGCATTGCTGGTCCAGATTTCAAAGTCGTCGCGGCCATGGCCGGGCGCAGTGTGCACAAAGCCGGTGCCGGCGTCGTCGGTGACGTGATCGCCATCGAGCAGGGGGACGGTGAAAGAATACAATTCCCCCTCACCCGCCTCGCTTTGCTCGGCACCCTCTCCCCGTTGGGGAGAGGAGGACGCGGCTGCGCTCCCTTTCTTCTCCCCATCGGGGAGAAGGTGGCCCGCAGGGCCGGATGAGGGGTCCCAGCCCGCCAGCGGATGCGCGCAGGTGAGTGCCGCCAGTTCTTCGCTGGAAACCGAATGCAGCCGGTTGAAGGTCAGTTTGGCCTTGGCAAAAGCGTCCGCAGCAAGCTTGTCGGCGAGGATCAGCTTTTCGCCGGGCTGCGGACTAAAAGTGTTTTCCGCCGCCGTTACTTCATAAAGGCCGTAGGCGACCTTGGAAGAGAAAGAGATGGCCCGATTGCCGGGGATGGTCCAAGGCGTCGTGGTCCAGATGACGATTGAGGCGCCATCAATAGCCATGCGCGTTATCGACGTGCTTTCCGGGTAGGCAATAGCGCCAACTCGCACATGAGGCCGAACCGGAAACTTCACCCAGATCGCGTCGCTCTCGACCATTTCATATTCGACTTCGGCCTCGGCAAGCGCCGTGCGCTCGACCACCGACCACATGACCGGCTTGGAGCCGCGGTAAAGCTGGCCGCTCATGGCGAATTTCATCAGTTCGCCGGCGATCTTCGCCTCGGCTTTGTAAGCCATGGTCAGATAGGGATCGGAAAAATCGCCGGTCACGCCGAGCCGCTGGAATTCCTCCGACTGCACGCCGACCCAATGGGTGGCGAAATCGCGGCATTCGCGGCGGAACTCGTTGATCTCGATCTCGTCCTTGTTCTTGCCCTTGGCGCGGTATTGCTCCTCGATCTTCCATTCGATCGGCAGGCCGTGGCAATCCCAGCCGGGCACGTAATTGGAATCAAAGCCGCGCATCTGGAACGAGCGGGTGATGATGTCCTTCAAAACCTTGTTGAGCGCATGGCCGATATGCAGATTGCCGTTGGCATAGGGCGGGCCGTCATGCAGCACATATTTCGGCCGTCCGGCGGCGTCTTCGCGCAGTCGCCTGTAAAGGTCCATTTCCTGCCAGCGGGCGACGATCTTCGGCTCGGCTTCGGGCAGGCCGGCCCGCATCGGAAAGGCCGTCTGCGGCAGGTAAAGGGTTTTGGAAAAATCTGGTGTGTCGGTCATGGCTCGCCTTTGCTGCATGCGGCAGCAATGTCAGAATTGCGGTGCGGGAAGCGCTCTCAAGGCCGCGCCAGGCCTGTCCCGGACCCCCAGCGCCTGTTCAGCGGAGGGCCGGGCCAATAATTCGCCCGGACAGCCGGGTGATTTGCCGTGTGGCGCACATGGGTTCTCATTAGCCGAGCCGGGCCAAGGAATAAAGCCCCGCCTCAAAAGACCGGCGTCTTGAGCCTTTCGAAAATATTCCGCCGCATGAAACCCGTCAAAAGCCCCGGCGCCAGCCGCCCGGCCAATGCGGCGAACTTGTTTTGCGAGCCTGGGACGATCCGCGCCTTGCCGGCAAGTGCGCCCGACACGATCAATTTCGCCGCAGCTCCAGGCGCCATGCGCAGGTCCGCACGCGTGCCATCCGGTGCGTGCCGCGCCGCATGCGGCGTATCGAGCGGGCCGGGAAAGGCCACGCAGGCCGATATGCCCGAACGCCTCAGGCTGGCCGCATAGGCAGTTATGGCATCCTTTGACGCGGCATAGGACGCCGCGCCCGGATAGCCGGTGAAATGCGACAGTGATGATATGAAGCATAAAGGCCCGCGCAGTGCATCGGCGGCGATCAGCGCCTGCGCCACGACCATGGCCGATTCGGCATTCACCCTGAGCACGCGGACATGCGCTTCGGGCGGGATGGATTCAAACGGTCCGGTTGCCGAAATGCCGGCATTGAGGAACACCGCATCCCAGGGACCGGCCGCCGCAATTGCCGGCAATGCGGCGTCGAGCCCGTCGCGGTCGGCGAGATCGACGGTGAAGCAAAGCCCGCTTGTTGTGTCGGCAGAAATGTCAATGCCGGCGATTTCCCAGCCAAGCCGCTGCAACTCGGCGGCCAAGGCTGCCCCCAATCCGCCTGACGAGCCGGTGATCAGCGCCCGTTTCAACGCCATGGCCCGCCCGTCAAACCGGACCATGCGCGGGCGGCAAATGACAGATCAGCCCGCCGGCGCTTGGCCGAGATGGCCCTGGCGATCAGCGCAGCCATGGTATCGGGCCGGGCGAAAAGCCGGTCCCTGTCTTTGACATCCAGCCCGGCCCGCGCCTGCATGCCGGTGGCCACCGGTCCTGGATGCAGCATCAGCACGTCGACGCGGCCCTGCCATTCAGCGGCCAGCGCGCGCGCAAATCCGTCGAGTCCGGCTTTGGATGCCGCATAAGACGCCAGACCTGCCGGGCCGCTCTTTGCCGTTGAGCCGATCAGCGCCAATGCGCCGCCAGCTGCTTCGAGAAACGGCAAGAGCGCCTGCGCAATCAGGATGGGTGCGGCGAGATTGACGTCGAGTGTCTGGCG
>JBATMU010000052.1:0-16201 GCA_049289995.1 Rhizobiaceae bacterium
GGCCGTATTTGGCGTCATAGGCAAAGTCGGCATGGCCCGGACGGTATTGCCGGGCAATCTCGCCATAGTCCTTTGAACGCTGGTCGACATTTTCAATCAACATCGACATTGGCGTTCCAGTCGTCACATAACCGTCGCCGTCTTCCAGCACGCCCGACAGGATCTTCACTTCGTCCGGCTCGCGGCGCTGGGTGACAAAGCGCGACTGGCCGGGCTTGCGCCGGTCCATCTCATGCTGGATTTCGGCGAGCGTGAAGCGGATGCCGGGCGGACAGCCATCGACCACGCAGCCGAGCGCCGGCCCGTGGCTTTCACCCCAGGTGGTCACACGGAAAAGATGACCGAATGTGTTGTGCGACATCGAAAAATCCCCATCCGGCTTTTGCCGCAGGCGCATCGCTTCTATTGGCGAAAGCGGCGCGGGTCAAACCGGCTGGCGGTCAGGTATTTGTCCTGCGACTAAATTTCCGCCACATTTGCCCTGTTCATGATTTGCTAATCGAAAGAAGCCAAGAAGCGGGCCTGTTTCCGCATCATAAAACATATTGAGGATTTCATGCGTCATCTGTTCGCCGCCCTTGTCACGCTCGTTGTCATGTCCGATGTGGCGCTCGCCGACGAAGCCGAAGGCGCCATCAAGGCGATTGACGCCGAAAAGCAGGTCATCACGCTGGAAAACGGCAAGACCTACAAGCTGCCGGGCGAATTCGACATCGACGCCATCAAGGTTGGCATGGACGTGCTGATCGCCTTTGATTCGGTCAATGGCGAAAACCTGATCACCGACATGGAAACCACCGAGCAGTAAGCTCAAACCCAGCCGATTTCCCCGCCGGAAATCTGCAATATCCTGTCTTGCGGGATATCGATGTTGGACGCCTGTTTTTCGTCCATGCCGCCGACAATGCGGAACAGGCAGCGCACCGTGCCGCCATGGGCGACCACGATGCTGGGCTTGCGGACTTCCAGAAACCAGTCGCCAATGCGGAACTGCAGCAAGCCATAGCTTTCGGCATCCGCACCCGGCGGGCGGAAATTCCACTTGTCGGAATTGCGCAACAGGGTCGAGCCGGGCTTTGCGGCTTCAAGCTCGGCAAAGGTATGGCCCTGCCAATCGCCGAAATGCACTTCGCGCAGCCGGTCATCGGTGCGATAGGAACCCGGCTCAAGGCCCATGGCCGCGCGAAGGATTTCCATGGTTTCGCGCGTGCGGCCCAGCGGGCTCGCAACAAAATCCCAGCCTTCCGCCTTGCCGATCAATCCGGCAAGCATTTTGCCGTTAGAGGCCGCCTGCTGGCGGCCCTTGGCATTGACCGGAATATCGGCCTGGCCCTGCAGCCGGCGCTCGGCATTCCAATCGGTCTGGCCGTGGCGGATGACGTAAAGCTGCTGGGCAAACATGTCCCGTCCTTGAATGGCGAAGCGCGTTCAAACCGGGTTTTCCCGCAGGCGGCAATCTTTTTTTCGCAAGGCACGGAATAAATCGCAGGCCGCCAGCGTTTTAACCTGTGCAGGCGCCGGAAATCCCCGGTTCCGCCCAAAGGAGATTTCAACATGACTCTGCGCACATTGATTGCCGGTTTTGCACTGGCAGCAGCATTTTCGACTTCCGCATTCGCTGACATGGCCATGGTCAAAGACGGCGCATTGGTCAACGAAGCGGGGATGACGCTCTACACGTTTGACAATGACAAGGACGGCGCATCGGCCTGTTACGAGGCCTGCGCCACCAATTGGCCGCCGCTGATGGCTGCAGCCGACGCCAAGGCCGACGGCGATTTCACGCTGGCTGCCCGCAAGGACGGCGCCATGCAATGGTCGCACAAGGGCAAGCCGCTCTATACCTGGATCAATGACAAGAAGGTTGGCGACATGACCGGCGACGGCGTCAAGGGCGTATGGCATGTTGCGCGTCCGTGATTTGCTGTTGAGGTGAAGCCAATCGGCCGGCCGGGGCAGCCCGGCCGGTCAGGAATGCATGATGGCAGCGCGCCAGACCGACATTGTTGCAGCCTTGCCCCGCCTGCGCCGCCTGGCGGGGGCGCTGTGCCGCGACCGCAGCGCCGCAGATGATCTGGTTCAGGACACGGCCGCCCAGGCGCTTTCGGCCTTCGCGTTGTTTGATGGCGCAAACCTCAAAGCCTGGCTCAATGCCATCATGGTCAACCGGTTCCGCAGTGACCTCCGCCGTTTTGGCCGCCTTCCGGTGCTGGTGGCGCTGGACAGCCTGGTTTCAACAGGTTTCGGCAGCGCCGGAGAACCGGAACTCGGCTTTGACATCAAGCGGGCCTTGCTGAAATTGCCGGAAGACCAGCGGATAGCCATTCTGCTTTTAACGCTGGATGGCTGCAGTTATGCCGAGATCGCTGCCATCCAGAACGTGGCGGCGGGCACGGTTATGTCGCGGATTGCCCGCGCTCGCGAAGCCCTTCGGCTCGACCTTGGCGACCGACGCCAGAAAATGACGAGGCAACATTCATGACCGGCCCCACCATCAGCGACGACGAACTCAGCGCCTATCTCGATGGCGAGCTTCCCGCTCAAAGGCGGGCGGAGATCGAAGCATTGCTTGCCGGGCACCCCGCCGACGCGCTCAGGATTGCCGCCTGGGCCGAGCAGAATGACGCCATCCGCGCTGCTTTTCCCCTGCCGGATGCCGGGGAATTGCCGGTCCTGGCTGCTGCGCAGCCGTTGCGCGCCTGGCGCATCGCCATTGCCGCATCGCTCGTGGCGGTTTCATTTGCCGGCGGCTTTCTGGCCGGGCGGATCAGCCCGGCTTCCACCACTGGCGCGGCGCTGGCTGAAGCCGGTTTTGCCGCCCATGACCTTTTTGTTCCGGAAGTGTTGCACGCAGTGGAAGTGGCTGCCGAGCAAAAACCGCATCTGGAAAAATGGCTGTCCAACCGGGTGGGTGCGGCCATCACTGCGCCGTCCCTGACAGATTCCGGTCTCACCCTTTTGGGCGGCAGGCTGGTTTCGGTTGATGGAGCGCCGGCGGCCTTGCTCATGTATGAGGCAGCGGGCGGTCTGCGCTACTCGGTTGTCATTTCACGCGCGGAAAAACCACAGGAAAACAGTCCGAGCTACACGGAAAACGGCCGCTATGGCGCATGGGAATGGCAAGCCGGCGGTTTCGCCTATTTCCTTGCCGGCCCGTCCGAACGCAGCACGCTGCTTGGGCTGACCAAGGCCTTCAGCGCCGGGTTGGGTTGACGCCCAGACTTGCGCCAACCTCATTTCACGTTGACGCAAACCGGAAACGGATGGCCGAAATTCTGGGCGTCACTTTCAAGAATCGGATGAAAAAACACGACCTTCCCGCAGTCGCGGCCATGGAAGCCCGGTTTGGAGGTGTAATACACCGCAATTCCCGGGATCTTTACACCCCTGCAGGGGCCAACAGACGTCGCCTCCACACGCTCGTTCGCCGTCTTCAGGGTACCGTTCTTTGGCTGGGACGTCGTAACCTTGGAAATTTTCCCATAGGCGCATGTGTTGTCCATAAGAATTGCGTAAGATCCGATTTTCACGGTTTTTCCGGATGGAACACTCAATGTTTTGGCGTTCGCGCCGTCAACAGCCAAACTTGCTGCAAGCATGGTGACGGCCAAGGCGAGCGACTGGATGCGCATGCGCAAACTCCACTTCAATGCTGTTGCAACCAGAAGCTATCATCCGGTTTTGCAACATGAAATTGCAGCAGAGGAATTCGTCCCCAGCCTTGATTGTGAAAATCGAACGCTCAGTCCTTGCCGGTGACGGTCGAAATATCCGGGGCGTCAACGGCCTTCATGCCGACGACATGATAGCCCGAATCGACATGCATCACTTCACCGGTGGTGCCGCGCGACAGGTCTGACAAGAGGAACATGGCGGCATCGCCGACCTCCTCGATGGTGACGGTGCGGCGCATCGGCGCGTTGTACTCATTCCATTTCAGGATGTAGCGGAAATCGCCGATGCCCGAAGCGGCCAGCGTCTTGATCGGTCCGGCGGAAATGGCGTTGACGCGGATGTTTTTCGGCCCGAGGTCCACCGCCAGATATTGCACAGAGGCTTCCAGGGCGGCCTTGGCGACGCCCATGACATTGTAGTTCGGCATGACCTTTTCGGCTCCGTAATAGGTCAGCGTCAGCATGGAGCCGCCATCGGTCATCAAGGCCTCGGCGCGCTTGGCCAAAGCGGTGAAAGAATAGACGGAAATGTCCATGGTCATCAGGAAGTTGTCGCGGCTGGTCTCGACATAGCGGCCTTCAAGCTCGTCCTTGTTGGAAAAGCCAATGGCATGGACCAGAAAATCCAGCTTGCCCCAGCGCTTTTCGAGATCGGCAAACACGGCGTCAATGCTGTCCATGCTGGACACATCGCAATCGCCAACGACAATGGCGCCCAATTCGGCGGCCAGCGGCTCGACGCGCTTCTTGAAGGCGTCGCCCTGATAGGTCAATGCTATCTGCGCGCCCTGCGCCGCACAGGCCTTGGCAATTCCCCAGGCGATAGACCGGTTGTTGGCCAGCCCCATGATGAGGCCGCGCTTGCCCGCCATCAATCCATTGCCGCTCGTCATAGTGCCATCCCTCGCCCGCATTTCTTCGGATTAGACGTGCCTATTGCACAGGCAAAGGCCCGCTTCAAGCCAGCGTCAGGACTCACGTCTCAGCCGGCCCTGCCGCGCAGAAGCGCTTCCAGCCCAGTGTCAGCTTCGGGAAGCATGACCCGCACATGCACCAGCAAATCACCGTGGCCACCCGATTTCAGCGGCATGCCGCGGCCCTTGAGCCTGAGCACCTTGTCGGAGCTTGACCATGCCGGAACGGTGACGGCTATCCTGCCGGTGAGCGTATCGACGGGCAGCTTGGCGCCAAGCACCGCGTCGCGCAACGGCACCGGCAGGTCAAGATGGACGTCGCGGCCCTTCAGTTCGAACAGCGGATGCCGCTTGAATCGCACTGTCAGGATGGCGTCGCCTGCGCCATAGGGCGAGGCCTCACCCTGACCCTTGAGCCGGATGGCCTGGCCGTCTTCGAGAAATTCCGGCAGTTTGACCACAAGCTTGCGGCCACCGGGAAACAGCGCCGTGACTTTTGCCCCGGTTCCGGCTTCTTCGAGCGACACATCCATGACGGCTTCAAGATCAGCGCCGCGCGGGCCCGGCGCGCGCCGTTGCTGGCCGCCGCCCTGACCGAAAAGGCCGCTGAAAATATCCGAAGCGTCAAAGCCGCCATTGCCGAACTCAAAGCGCGAACCGCCGCGGCCTTGCTGTTGGCGGAAGGCCGCAAACGGATCGCCTCCGCCCGGATGACCCTGCCCGGGCGCAAAACCCGGATGGCGCGGCTTGCCTTCGGCATCGATTTCGCCGCGGTCGAACGCGCCGCGCTTGGAATCGTCGCCAACCACTTCATAAGCCTGATTCAGTTCCGAAAACCGCTCCTTGGCTTTCGGATCGTCCGGATTCTGGTCCGGGTGGTGCTTCTTGGCGAGCTTGCGGTAGGCAGACTTGATAGTCTTGGCATCCGCCTTCCGGTCCACGCCCAAAACGGAATAGGGATCGCGCATGGCGTTAGAGCCTCACTGGCTGTCGAGGGTTGTCAGCCCTTATATGCATATTGCTAGGAAGAAATTCCAGACGTCAGACCGCGGCGAATTCGCGGCTTGCCCAGGACCCGTCACGGCCAAGGCAGGCGACGCCGCTGTAATAGCCGATGCCGGAATAGGTTTCCAGCGTGGCGGCATATTGCCGGCAGACCGTGCCCTTGTCGGCAAACTCCTTGATGGATGTGACCATGCCGCGCGCGCCGGTATCGCGGTTTGCCCAGGCCAAAGGCAGGGCCCTAGTCAGATCGGCCGACGATACGGCGTTGCGGATGGTCAATTCATCGGACGTAAAATCGGCATCAGGAACCACGCCTTCCGCCGCGCTTTGCGGACCAATGGAACCGGTGACCGCAGCCTTGTCCACATTGGCAAGGTTGGCGCCGCTGGCGCAGGCCTGGAGCAGCGCAAGGCAGGCAAAGGCGCAAAGCCGGGAAAATCCCGGCCTGGGCGGTTTTGCGGCTTGCACATGGGCGGCCAATCGGCAAACTCCTGAACGCGAAATCAAAGGCTTCGGACAGGCAATATGACGCAAACAGGGTTAACAGGGCGTGACTTCGCCGAAGACAATGAGCCGTTCGCGCTGTTTGCCGAATGGCTGGCCGACGCCGAGAAGGCGGAATTGAACGATCCGAACGCCATGTCATTGGCAACGGTTGATGGCGATGGCCTGCCGGATGTGCGCATGGTGCTGCTCAAGGGCTTTGATGCGCAGGGCTTTGTTTTCTACACGAATTTCGGTTCGGCCAAGGGCAACCAACTTCAAGCCTCGCACAAGGCGGCGCTGGGTTTTCACTGGAAAAGCCTGAGACGGGCGGTGCGGGTGCGGGGATCGGTTGACATTGTAAGCGATGCCGAGGCCGATGCCTATTACGCTTCGCGGCCGCGCGGCAGCCGTATCGGCGCATGGGCGTCGAAGCAGTCTCGGCCGCTCGAAAGCCGGTTTGCGCTGGAAAAGGCGGTCGCCGATTTCACGGCGCGGCATCCGATCGGCGAAATCCCCCGGCCGGACTGGTGGTCGGGCTTCCGCATTGTCCCCGCGCAAATCGAATTCTGGCATGACCGGCCGTTTCGCCTGCATGACCGGGTGAAGTTCATCCGCAACGGCCTAGGCGGCTGGGACAAGACCCGGCTTTATCCCTGACGCCCTATTTCTTGCGGCTCATGAAGGCAACAAATGCCTGGCGTGCTTCATCCGACGACAGCCTTTCGCGGAAGGCCCTGCCTTCCGCTTCGATGCGCGACACGAGCGCTGAGCGGTCCCCACGCAGGAAATCGCGCGACAATTTCATGGCTTCCGGCGGCTTGGCGGCAATGGCCAGTGCGGCGGCCATGACATCGGCCTCAAGACCGGATTCATCGGAAACCTTGTGGATCAACCCGCAGGCCTTGGCATCTTCGGCGGACAGGCCTTCGCCAAGGCACAGCAGCGCAAACGCCCGCTGATTGCCCATAAGCGCAGGCGCAAGCAGGCTGGAGCCGGCTTCCGGCACCAAGCCAAGATCGACAAAAGGCGTGCGGAACAGGGTTCGCGGCGTGGCGAAGGTCAGGTCGCAATGGAAATGGATCGTCGTGCCGATGCCGACAGCAATGCCATCGGCGCCCGACACGACGGGCTTTTGGGCAGTCGCCAGCGCCACCAGAAAATCGAAAACCTCCATGCCCTGTTCGCCGCCCATTGCGACAGTCATGAAATCGGCAAGGTCATTGCCCGAGGAGAACGCCCCCGGCACGCCCAGGATGACATGGCAGCGAATGGCGGGATCGGCATCGCCGCTGCGCAAGGCCGCAGCCATGACCCCATACATGGCCCGCGTGATGGCGTTTTTCTTGTCCGGCCGGTTCATTCGCAGCACCTGAACGGCGCCGTCACGGGAAATTTCGATATGTTCGCCCATATGCCGCGCTTTCCCGGTTATTGGCTCAATGATCGGCCAGAATGGCTGAAGCCGCCTGCAGGCTTGCCGCGCCATTCAGCACACGATCTTGCAGCGCACCAGTTTCGGCAAGCAGGTTCTCGGCAAAAAACCGGAAAATGGCAGTTTGCCTTGCGTCAGCTTCGATCAGGCCCGCCGCCAATTTGGCAGCGGCATAAGTGAGTGCGAATTGCCGCAGATAAGGTGTCGCACCCGCCAAAGCATCCGCCATGCGGCCTCCGGCCAGCGCTCGGTGCATGTAAGCGGTGGTTTCCTCCAGCCCTTCCAGGCTCTGCACAAGCTGGCTGGCAGCCAGCGGCGAGGCGGACGGCGATGCGGCATAGGCAGATGCAGCCGCCGACATTTCCGCAAAAAGTCCGGTCAGGTGGCCATCGGCCGTGCCCAGTTTGCGGGTGACCAGATCAATGGCCTGAATTCCGTTGGTGCCCTCATAGATGGGCGCAATGCGCGAATCACGCAGCAGAACGGCTGCTCCGGTTTCCTCGATGAAGCCCATGCCGCCATGCACCTGCACGCCAAGCGAGGAGGCTTCAACGCCGATATCGGTGGCAAATGCCTTGGCCAAGGGGGTCAAAAGGTTGGCGCGCTCCTGCCAGAACTGCGTTTCGCCGCCTTGTGCCGCATGGGCCATGTCCAGCGCGTGGGCACAGGCGTAGCAGATGGCGCGGGCCGCATGGGTTAGCGCCTGCATGGTCAAGAGCATGCGCTTCACATCGGGGTGGGCAAGGATAGGGCTCATGGCCGGGCCTGTTTCGCCGGGCGCGCGGCCCTGCCGGCGTTCACTTGCAAAGGCACGGGCTTTCTGGAAGGCGGCTTCGGCCACCGCCACGCCCTGGATGGCGATGGCAAGGCGCGCATTGTTCATCATGGTGAACATGCAGGCGAGCCCACGGTTTTCCTCGCCGACCAGAAAGCCGATGGCGCCGGGCTCGCTGCCGAACTTGCCGTCGCCATAGATCATCACGCAGGTTGGCGAGCCATGGATGCCGAGCTTGTGCTCCAGTGACTGGCAGAAGGCGTCATTGCGCGCGCCAAGCGAACCATCGGCATTCAGCAGGAATTTCGGCACAAGAAAAAGCGAAATGCCGCGCGTTCCGGCCGGAGCATCCGGCAGGCGGGCCAAAACCAAATGCACGATATTGTCGGTGAAATCGTGCTCACCGTAGGTGATGAAAATCTTCTGGCCGAAAATCCGGTAGGCGCCGGCGCCAGCCGGTTCGGCGCGGGCTTTCAGCGCCGACAGATCCGAACCCGCCTGCGGTTCGGTCAGGTTCATGGTGCCCATCCATTCGCCGGAAACAAGTTTTTCCAGATAGGCGTCCTTGAGTTCTTCGCTGCCATGCTTGGCGAGCGCTTCGACGGCCCCCATGGTCAGGGTCGGCCCGACCGCAAAGCCCATCGAGCCCGAATTCCACATTTCAAGTGCGGCAATCGACAGCATCATCGGCAGGCCCTGCCCGCCATGGCTTTGCGGTCCGGCCAGGCTGTTCCAGCCGCCGTCAATCCATTTGCGGTAAAGCTCTTTCCAGCCGGGCGGCGTTGTGACCTTGCCTTCGCGCAAAACTGCGCCGGACGTGTCGCCGATCATCCGGAGCGGGGCGATTTCCTCGCCCGCAAACCGCCCGGCCTCTTCCAAAACAGCTTCGGCAAGATCAGCGGAAAGGTCGCCAAGCAGGCCCTTGTCCAGCGCTGATTTCAGACCGGCCACATTGTTGAGTGCGTGAAAGATGTCGCGGATAGGCGCCTTGTACATTGTATCCCCGTGCTGTCAGCGCCAATGGGCGCGGCTCAGGAATAAGCGCGCGTTTGCCGGTGCGCAACGGGACCTTGGGATGACAGGCGTGGCGCGGCCTTGTTTGCGCCGGTTTTCATCGTGACCATGGGCCGGAAAGGGCTTGGGCTTTCATTAACCATGTTCGGCCAGATTGGCGCGGACTGTTTGGGGATGACGGCTCATGAATTATCGCATTCCGCGCTTTTTTCGCGCGGCTTTGACGGCTTTGGGCCTGATTTCAAGCCTTGCGCTGCCACTTTCCGCATCAGAATTCTCGCGGCCTTGGCTTAAAAGCAGCCGGGCGATTGTCATTGACGCCTATGAATATACCGAAATCGACTGGGAAAGCCTCAGGAGGCACGAACACCTGGCTGGTTTCATCAACAAGGCTTCCGACGGCTTGCCGCCCGCCTATCAATGTTCGGGCAATGAAACCGAGCAGCGGCTGTGCAAGGCGCTGTGGAAGCGCTACGCAGTCTCCAAGGAATTGTATGTGACGCGGCGCGCAATGGCGCGGTCGATGGGCCTGCTCTGGGGGGCTTATCACCTGGCAAGGCCCGGCAATCCGATTGATCAGGCCAATCATTTCCTTGATTTCACCCAGCCGGAGGCTGACGATTTTCTGGCTATCGATGTCGAAGGCCTTGGCCCGGAATGGATGTCGCTTGAAGACACCGAGGAGTTTGCCCGCCACATCTTCCGGCGGATCGGCCGTTATCCGGTGCTCTACACCAATGGCGTAACCGCAAAGCACATCGCCGCCAATGCCGGGAAATATCCGCTCCTGTCGCGGCTGCCGCTGTGGTATGCCCGCTATACCGCTGAAATCGAAGCGGATTTTCCGAACGGCCACTGGCAGAACTATGCGCTTTGGCAGTTTTCCTCCAATGTGAATTGCGGCCCGCGCGCCTGCCCTTACCGGGTGCATGGCACCGGGCACGACATTGACGTCAACATTTCAGCGCTTGATGAAGCAGGCTTGCGCGCCGTCTGGCCGTTCAATTCGCTCGTCGTGCAAGGCGCCGTTCCTGAAGGCGAAGTGCCGGTGCCTGTGGCGCGCGAAGACGGATTGTCCGGAAATTTCACGCTGGCCATGGCAGCCGTCGTTTTGGCAGATGCTCCGTCAATGTTAGCTGCGGCGGATCAAACTGCGCCGGATCAGCCGCAAACCGCGCTTCTGGCCTATTCGGCACCCGCCGAAAACGGGCTGTATCCCGACCGGCATGCCGGACCATTCGCGGTCTTTTTCGCGGTGCCTGAGGCGAAACGCGCCATGACCGACGCCTTCACCACGGCTTCCGTGCGTCCGGTCGCCGAAATGATTCCCTGACGCCGATCAGGCTGTTTCGGCGGCAATTGCCCGCCAGCCGATATCGCGGCGGCAAAAGCCGTCCGGGAAATCCAGCGCATCCACGCCGCGATAGGCGATTTCCGCCGCCTCTTTTGCCGTTGCGGCCATGGCGGTGACATTGAGCACACGGCCGCCATCGGCAACCAGCGCTTCGCCCTTGCGAGCCGTTCCGGCCTGGAAAACTCTCACGTCCACGGCTTCGGCCCGGTCAATGCCGGCAATTGCGCCGCCCTTTTGCGGGGCCGCCGGATAGCCCTTGGCGGCCATGACCACAGTGAGCGCTGTCTGGTCACGCCAGACCGGCATCACCGCAGACAAATCGCCGGAGGCGGACGCCATCAGGATCGGCAAGAGGTCGCTCTCAAGCCGCATCATCAGCACCTGGCATTCCGGATCACCGAAGCGGACATTGTATTCAATGAGCTGCGGGCCATCTTCGGTCAGCATCAGCCCGGCATAGAGCACGCCGGAAAACGGCATGCCTTCGGCGCGCATACCGGCCAGCGTTGGAGTGATGATCCGCTCCATGACATCGGCCTGCATGTCTGAGGAGAATACCGGCGCAGGCGAATAGGCGCCCATGCCGCCGGTATTGGGGCCAGTATCGCCGTCGCCAACCCGCTTGTGGTCCTGCGCCGAACCGAATGGCAGGGCGGTCATGCCATCGCACAGGCAGAAGAAGCTGACTTCCTCGCCGGTCAGGCAGGCTTCGACCACCACTTCAGCGCCTGCTGCGCCAAATGCGCCTTCAAAGCACTCATCCACCGCCGCCAGCGCCTCGTCGAGTGTGGCGGCAACTGTCACGCCCTTGCCCGCTGCCAGTCCGTCGGCCTTGATGACAATCGGCGCACCCTGTTCGCGGATATAGGCTTTGGCCTTTGGTGCATTGTTGAACCGGCCAAAAGCGGCGGTGGGAATGGCGTATTTGGCGCAGAGATCCTTGGTGAACCCCTTGGAGGCTTCGAGCTGGGCGGCGGCGGCACTCGGCCCGAAAACCGCAATTCCCGCATTGGCAAGATCATCGGCGAGGCCGGCGGCCAACGGCGCTTCCGGTCCGATGACCACCAGCGACACCGCATTGTCCAGACAGAACAGCACCACGGCCTGATGATCGCGGACATCGAGCGCCACGCATTCGGCGGATTGTGCAATGCCGGGATTGCCCGGCGCGCACCACAGCTTTTCCAGGAGGGGCGATTGGGCGAGTTTCCAGGCCAGTGCGTGTTCACGCCCGCCCGATCCGATCAGCAGAACTTTCATGTCCGATTCCCCGGCTGCTGCGGTTGCGGTAGGGCGGACGGGCGGCGCGGTCAAGGTTGCCTTGCGCAGAAACCGGCCTTGACCCAAAGCATGATGCGGAAAATTGGGAGCAGTTTGATGGCGCGGATTTTTCGCGCCGGCAAGGAGAATACCGCAGCGCGATATGACTATCGCGCGAGGATTTTGACGGTGAGGGCGGTTTTCGGGCTTGCCCGACGAAACGTCCAGTGGACGTTTCGCCGACCGAAGGGCCGATGAGCGGATAAGACGGCCAAGCCGCGAAATTCCGGCGCTCAAACGATTCCAATTTACCGCATCATGCTCTAAACCGCCTTCATCACACAAACGGAGCATACCATGTCCCTTACCCGCATTGCCGCCGGCGACCGCATGAGCCAGGCTGTCATCCACAATGGCGTGGCCTATCTGGCCGGCATTGTCGCAGAAGCCGCCGCCGGAAAATCGGTGCGCGAACAGACCGCCGACATCCTGGCGCAGATCGACGCCATCCTGGCCCAAGCCGGCAGCGACAAGACGAAAATTCTCAAAGCCAATATCTGGCTGACCGATATCCGCCGCTTTGCCGAAATGAACCAGGCCTGGGATTCCTGGGTGGTCAAGGGCCAGACCCCTGCCCGCGCCACTGTCGAGGGCAAGCTGGCCGCACCCGGCCTCGACGTCGAGATCATGGTCGAAGCGGCAATCTGAACGATGGATATCCAATCGCGCGGCACACAGGGCCGGGTTGCCGATGCGCCTTCGGGGCATTGGGTTTACCGGCTCTTGCCGCGCGCCGCCTGGCCCTATGCGCAATTGGCGCGATTTGACCGGCCGATCGGCTGGCAGCTCTTGATGTGGCCGTGTTTCTGGTCGGCGGCCATGGCTTCCGCCAGCGGTGCTGAAGCAGGGCAGCCGCTTCTGTCTGTCCTGCCTTCGCTTTGGCATCTTGCGCTGTTTGCGCTTGGCGCGATTTTGATGCGCGGCGCTGGCTGCACCTACAATGATCTGGTAGATCACGGCATCGACGCGCTGGTCGAGCGCACACGCTCAAGGCCGCTGCCCTCCGGGCAAGTGACACGCAAGGCGGCCTGGGCCTTTCTCGGCCTTCAGGCGCTGGGCGGGCTGGCGGTGCTTTTGCAATTCAATGCATTCGCCATCCTGCTTGGCCTTGGTTCACTTCTGGTGGTGGCGGCCTATCCATTCATGAAACGGGTGACCAATTGGCCACAATTCGTGCTGGGGCTGGCCTTCTCATGGGGCGCTTTGATGGGCTGGGCGGCGGCGTTCGGGCGGCTCGATGCGCCTGCCCTGCTCCTCTATGCCGGGTCGATCCTGTGGGTGATCGGTTACGATACGATCTATGCCCATCAGGACAAGGAAGATGATGCGCTGGTCGGCGTGCGCTCGACCGCACGGCTGTTTGGCGACAACACCAAAACCTGGCTAACCTATTTGTATGGCGGGGCGATTGCCCTGATGGCTGCGGCGTTTGCCGTTGCGCATGTGCCGCTTCCTGCGCTGGCCGGGCTGGCGGCGGCAGGCCTGCACATGGCGCGGCAAATCCGCGTGCTCGACATCAACGACGCCAATCAATGTCTGGCGCTGTTCAAATCCAACACGATTGTCGGCTGGATGATCTTCATCGGATTGATGGCAGGCGGGCTTTGGCCCGCGCTGAAAGCGCTGATCTGATTTTCTGTCAGTTGCGGGCGATGATCTCTTCGCCGGCGATGACCAGCCTGAGACCGAGCGAACCGGTCTTGCGGCGGGCGAGAAAGCGCGGACGCCGTGCATGGGTGACCTGGCCCTTGCGGCGGCTGACGGCGGGGCCCTTGCGGACCGCGCCGATCGTGTCTTCGAGCGGACGCGCCACACCATCAGCTTCGACCAGTAGCATTGGCAAGGTGCAGGCCTGCGCCCAGGCGCGCCAGTCGGCAGCCACGTCATCAAGATGATCGGCAACCAGCAGCGGCACGCACAGTGACGGGTCGGCATGGTGCAGTTCGAGCGTCACGGTCAAGCGTCCGGCGTCATCCTCGATGGCGCGTGCGGCAATGCCGGAGAAGGCGCGGTAAGGCAAAACAATGGAAACCGGCAGGCCGGATTGGGCCAGATTGCGGCGGATGCGCGCGCCGCGCTGGTCGATGGTGAAGACCACGTCGCCGCTGTCGCCGCTGGCGGCATAGGAGACGACCTGCGGCAGGCGCATGGGGTCAAGACGCATCATCGACCCTGCCCAGACGGGCTTGAGCTTGGTGTTCATCACTGTGCTTCCCTGTACTCTCGAGAGCCGGACTTCAGGCTTTGGAGACGGGCCTTTTTCGGCCTCGTTGCAGGGACATTGCCACGGCGCAGGTGTGAATTGGCCTAAAAAGCAGGGTTAAGTTTCGCTGACCGGTTGCAATGGTTAGCAAATCCGGACCAATGGCCGGAGCATTTTAGGCAATGGCGGTTGCTACAGAACCTTGCCGGGATTCATGATGCCGTTGGGGTCAAACGCCGCCTTGATGCGGTGCATCAGCATCAGGCCGGTTGGATCGGCGGTGGCGGCGAGCTCAGAGCGCTTCATGCGGCCAATGCCGTGTTCGGCGGAAATCGAACCGCCAAAAGCGCGGACAAGATCATGCACCGCGCCCGTCACGTCACCCGTCATGGCAGTGAATTCCGCCGGTTGCCAGCCTTCTGGCTGGGAGACGTTGAAGTGCAGATTGCCGTCGCCCATATGTCCGAAACAAACGAGACGCGCGCCGGGTGCGGTTTTTTCGACCAGCGCTGCGCCTTGCGCGATGAAGGCCGGAATGGCGGCAACCGGCACCGAAATGTCATGCTTGATGGACGCGCCTTGCGGGCGCTGGGCGCCAGACAGGCTTTCACGGAGCCGCCAGAACGCAGCGGCCTGACCGAGACTGGCGGCAGGAACCGCGTCCGCGATCAAGCCATTGTCTTGGGCCGCTTCCAGCACGCCGGACAGCAGGTTTTCGCCATCATCCTGGCTGCGCTGGGACGAGACTTCGAAGAGCACATGCCAATCATGCCGCCCCGCCAAGGGCGCGGCAGGCGCGCCGGGGAGAAGAAGCGCAAAATCCAGCGCACGATCCTGCACCAGCTCAAAAGCCGTCAGCGCCGGGCCGCAGGCGGCTTGAGCCTGACGAAAGAGGGCAAGCGCTTTTTCGGGCGATGCCAGTCCGATCCAGGCCGTGGCCTTGCCCTTGGGAGCGGGTGCAAGTTTCAACACGGCGGCGGTGATGATGCCGAGCGTGCCTTCCGCGCCGAGGAACAGGTCCTTCAGGTCATAGCCGGTCTTGTCCTTTTTCAGCTTGCGCAGGTCGTTGAAGACCGCGCCGCCGGGCAGCACCACTTCGAGCCCGAGGCAAAGGTCGCGCGCCACGCCATGCGCCAGCGCACCGACACCGCCGGCATTGGACGACAGGTTGCCGCCGATCTGGCAGGAGCCTTGCGAAGCCAGCGCCAGCGGAAACAGGTAACCCGCATGTGCGGCGGCAGCCTGAATGTCGGCGAGGATGACTCCGGCTTCGGCGGTCAGCGTCGCGGACTCTGCATCAAACTCGCGGATCCTGTTGAGCCGCATCAGCGAAACGACGATCTCGTCGCCCGAAATGTGAGGCGTCTGGCCGCCGACCAGCCCGGTATTGCCGCCCTGCGGGACAATCGGCGTTTTGGTCTCATCGGCCAGTTTGAGGATCGCCGAAACTTCGTCAACGCTGGCCGGGCGCAACACAAGCGAGGTTCTGCCGCTCCAGTGGCCGCGCGGTTCCTGGAGATAGGGCGCGAGCGCGGCCGGATCGGTTACTGACCCTGAGGGACCGGTAAGTGCCGCAAAGCGGGCGAGCAGGTCCGGATTCATTGCCCAGCCTCAGAATTGGCGGGACGGGGGGCCGCTGCGCGGGCCAGCCGGTCGTTGATGGCAGCACCAAGGCCGTTATGCGGCACGGGCTCGGCCGCGATGGACGAGATGCCCGCCGCATCCAGCGCCTGCAGGTGCGAAAACAGGTTGCGCGCTGCCTCGGAAAGATCGCTGGACGGCGAGAGATTGAGGCTGGCCTTGGGGTTTCCTGCGGCGCGCACCGGGCCGAAAGCCAGAAGCGCTTCGTCCGGTTCGACGCTGGTGGCATCCAGCCGCAAGGCGGCGCGCGGCGCGTAGTGCGAAGCCAGCATCCCGGGCGCAACAATATGGCCGCCGGATTTGGCGCGCGTCACCGGGATGCCCAAGGCGGCGATGGCTTCGGCAGAAATCCCGCCCGGACGCAGAATTTCCACCTGGCCAGC
>JBATMU010000053.1:0-8340 GCA_049289995.1 Rhizobiaceae bacterium
CTGCGGCGTGCCGGGACCATCATCGCCATCGGGGCAGACAATGACCAGAAACGGCTGCGGCGACAGCGGCATGAAGGCCTGGCTGCCAAAGGGATGGCGTTCGACCAGGGTGAGTGTCAGCGGCAGCGCATAAGGCTGGCCGCGGAAGATCGACACCAGTACCCGGGCATTTGGCCCTAACGCCTCGACGCGGGCCAGATCATGATGGCGCTCGCACATGCCGCCATTGATCGGGTAATGGGCTGCGCCGTCGGCCTCAATCACGTCTCCGAACGGGGCGAAAGCTTCGCGGGTCAGCCTGCGGGCAAGGATGCGGCGGCCGTCCATCAGCGTCCAAACAGCTTGAGCGGCATGTGCCGGTTGACATCCTTGTAGAGCAGGTAGCGGAAGCGGCCGGGGCCGCCGGCATAGCAGGCCTGCGGGCAGAAGGCGCGCAGCCACATGAAATCGCCGGCCTCGACCTCGACCCAATCATCATTGAGCCGGTACACCGCCTTGCCCTCCAGCACATAGAGCCCGTGCTCCATGACATGGGTTTCGGCAAAGGGAATGATGCCGCCCGGCTCGAAGGTGACGATGGTGACATGCATGTCATGGCGCAGGTCAGCCGGATCGACAAAGCGCGTGGTGGCCCATACGCCATTGGTGCCTGGCATGGCATTTGGCGCGACATCCTGTTCGTTGACCACGAAGGCATCGGGCGCTGAAAGACCGGGGGCGGGTTCATAGGCCTTGCGGATCCAGTGAAAGCGTACAGGCGCGCCGGAATTGTTGTGGGCAGTCCAGGCAAGGCCGGGCGGCAGGAAGGCATAGCCGCCGGGGGCGAGCACATGTGTCTGGCCCGAATGGGTAAGCGTCAGCGCACCTTCGGTGACGAAAAGTACCGCTTCGGCATTGGCATCAGGTTCGGGATCATTGGAGCCGCCGCCGGGGCCGACTTCCATGATGTATTGCGAAAACGTCTCGGCAAAGCCGGACAGGGGCCGCGCCAGCACCCAGGCGCGGGTCTTTTCCCAGCCCGGCAGGAACGAGGTGACGATATCGCTCATCACGCCTTTCGGAATGACGGCATAGGCGGTCTTGAACACGGCGCGCCCGCTCAAAAGATCGGTTTGCGGCGGCAAGCCGCCATGCGGGGCAAAATAGCTCGGCTTGCTCATGTTTCGGTCCTGTCGGGCAGCATGTCGTTGAGGCGCAGCCGGGCGATGCGCTCGACCTGTGAGCAGGCGGCGGCAAATTCGGCGTCCCGGGAATTGGCGATGCGGCGTTCAAAGGCCGCCAGAATGTCGCCCTTGTTCAGCCCGCGCACGGCGATGATGAACGGAAAGCCGAACTTCCTGACATAGGCGTCATTGAGCACGGTGAAGCGGGCATGTTCGGCCCCGGTCAGCGCATCGAGACCGGCAGAGGCCTGTTCGGCGGTGGATTCGGCAGTCAGCCGTTTTGCGGCGGCAAGCTTTCCGGCCAGATCGGGATGGGCGATGAGCACGCCGAGCCGCTCTTCGGGGCTCGCGGAGCGGAACATGCGGGCAAGCGCATTGTGCAGGCCCGAAGCGCTGTCATGGGCCGGACCCAGCTCCAGATCAAAGGCGCGTTCAGCGATCCAGGCGGAATGCTCAAAGACCCCGCCAAAGCGGGCGACAAATTCGGCACGCGCCATCTGCGATGGAACAAGGGCCGGCGGAACATAGGGATGTTCCACTGCCCAATGACGAGCAACATCCACGCGGCGGGCGATCCATGCCCTGTCATGGCTTTTCACATAGTCGATGAAGCGCTTCAGGCCCTCGGCGCGGCCCGGCCTGCCGACCAGCCGGCAATGCAGGCCGACCGACATCATGGCGGGACGGCCGGCCAGACCTTCGGCCATCAGTGCATCAAAACTGTCTTTCAGGTAGGCAAAGAAATGATCGCCGGTATTGAAGCCCTGCGGGGTGGCAAAGCGCATGTCATTTGCGTCAAGCGTATAGGGAATGACCAGCTGCGGCCTGCCGCCATGGGTGATCCAGTAGGGCAGGTCATCGGAATAATCATCAGACAGATAGGCAAAGCCGCCATGTTCGCAAGCCAGCGCAACCGTATTCATGGACGCGCGGCCAAGATAATAGCCTTCGGGCTTTTCGCCGGTCACTTCCGCATGCAGCCGCATGGCTTCGGCCAGATGCGCACGCTCGGTCTCGATGGGCGTGTCCTTGTATTCGACCCATTTCAGGCCGTGGCTGGCGATTTCCCAGCCGGCTTCCTTCATGGCCTCAACCTGTTCGGGCGAACGGGCCATGGCGCTGGCCACGCCGAACACCGTGACCGGCAGGGCGGCGCTCGTGAACATGCGCCACAGCCGCCAGAATCCGGCGCGCGCGCCATACTCATAGATGGATTCCATGTTCCAGTGGCGCTGGCCCGGCCAATTGGCGGCGCCGACGATTTCCGACAGGAAGGCTTCCGACTGGGCATCGCCATGCAGCAGGCAGTTTTCGCCGCCTTCTTCATAGTTCAGCACAAACTGCACGGCGACCAGCGCGCCGCCCGGCCAGCGCGCATTCGGCCTGTTGCGGCCATAACCCCTCATGTTGCGTTCATAGCGCATGCAAATCGTCCTCGGCCATGACCCTAGCTCCCGGCAGCCCCGGCCATTCATAGGGAAAAATTTGAAAGTCTTTCCGTTGCTGTTTTCGCCCGCTTGCCCTTATGAATCGATCCGGCACGGCGCACAATGCAGCCAAAGCCGCAGGGCGGACGAGAAACCGGAGGGCATAATGGCGAGCGAAGGCTATCTGACCACCCATGTGCTCGATACGGCGCGCGGCGTGCCGGCCGAGGGCATTGTCATCGCGCTCTACCGGGTGACCGGCAAAAGTCACACCAAAATTGCCGAGATGACGACCAATGCCGATGGGCGCACGGACGGCCCGATCCTGCCAAAGGGCAAATTTGCCGCCGGAACCTACGAGCTGGTATTTTTCTGCGGTCCCTATATTGACCGGCATGGTCTGGCAAAAGGCGCGGGGCCGAAATTCCTCGAAGACGTGCCGATCCGGTTTGGCGTGGACGACGAAAACGCGCATTATCACGTTCCGCTGCTACTATCGCCATTTGGCTACAGCACCTACAGGGGAAGCTGACCTTGACCTCATCTCGCGCTGAACTGGCCTTTCTGCTCAATGACCGGGAAATCCGGCTTGGATCGGTCAAGCCGGAGGACACGCTGCTCGACTTTCTGCGGCTTGGCCAGAAACTGCGCGGCACCAAGGAAGGCTGCGCGGAGGGAGATTGCGGCGCCTGCACGGTGCTGGTCGGCAAGCTTGGGCCAAGCGGTCTTGTCTATGAACCGGTCAATTCCTGCATCCGCTTCATGGGTTCGCTCGACGGCTGTCATGTGGTGACGGTCGAGCATGTGGCGCGGCCTGACGGACTGCATCCGGTTCAAGCCGCCTTGGTCGAACATCACGGCTCGCAATGCGGGTTCTGCACGCCGGGCTTCGTGATGTCGCTCTATGGATTGTGGATGAGCCGGGCCCGGCCAGATGATGCGGACATCGAGAAAGCGCTGCAGGGCAATTTGTGCCGCTGCACCGGCTATGAGCCGATCGTCAAGGCGGCGAAGGCGGCACTGGCCGCAGGCGGCCAGAATGCCGACCGGCTTTCGGTTGAGCGCGAGGCGGTGACGGCGAAACTGGCGGCGCTTCGTGATGGCCGCCGGGTGGAGATCACATCCGCCGCTGGCCGGATCATCATCCCTTCAAGCGCCGATGACCTTGCCTTGGCCTATGCGGAAAAACCTGACGCCATCCTGGTGGCCGGATCGACCGATGTCGGCCTCTGGGTGACCAAGCGGATGAAGGCTATCAGCCCGGCCATATTCATCGGCGGGATCAACGAACTGGCGGACATCAAGGTGGCGGACGGCGTGCTGCGCATCGGCGCGACCGCGACATACCGCCAAGTGCAAGATGAACTGGCCCGGCATTTTCCCGCACTTGGCCGGCTGATCGAGCGGATCGGCGGCGAGCAGGTGCGGGCCATGGGCACCATTGGCGGCAATATCGCCAACGGCTCGCCGATCGGCGACATGCCCCCCGCCCTGATTGCGCTTAATGCGCAGCTTGTGCTGCGGCGGGGTGCGGCGCGGCGCAGGCTGGCGCTTGAGGACTATTTCATCGCCTATGGCAAACAGGACCGCCAGCCCGGCGAATTTGTCGAAGCCGTCGAAATCCCGCTGCTGCAAGCCGGGGCGATTTTCGCAGTCCACAAGATCTCCAAGCGCCGCGATGAAGACATAACGGCGACGCTCGGCGCGTTCCATGTGCGGCTGGATGGCGACAACAGCGTGCGGTCGGCGCGGATTGCCTATGGCGGCATGGCGGCAACGCCAAAACGTGCGAAAGCGGCGGAAGCTGCACTGACCGGGGAAAAGTGGACGCGCGGCGGTATCGAAGCGGCCATGGCGGTGCTTGGCGAAGATTTCCAGCCGATCAGCGACATGCGCGCCTCGGCGGATTACCGGATGCTGGCCGCCAGGAACCTGTTGAAGCGGACCTGGCTCGAAAGCGTATCGGGTTCCAAACCGGTTTCCCTCAAACGGCATGCGGAGGCCTGAGGCGATGGAAACACGCGAAATGGCTACAAGAACCCGGATCTCAGGCGGCGTCGGCGCGTCCGAACAGCATGATTCCGCCCGCAAGCATGTGACGGGTGCGGCCGTTTACATTGACGATATGCCGGAGCCGGACGGCACGTTGCATGGCGCGCTAGGCCTTACTGCTGTTGCGCATGGCCGCATTGTGTCGATGGACCTCGATGCCGTACGCGCCGCTCCGGGTGTGCTTGCAGTGCTGACCGCAGACGACATGCCCGGCTCCAATGATATTTCGCCAACCGGCAAGCATGACGAACCGGTACTGGCCGAAGGGATTGTGCAGTTTTACGGCCAGCCGGTGTTCGCGGTAATCGCCGAAACGCGCGCCCTGGCACGGGCAGCCGCACGTCTTGGCAAGATCGAAATTGACCCGCTCAAAGCCCTCATCGACGTCTCTGATGCCGGGCCGGACCCGAAACTGGTGACCGCGCCGCTGACGCTGGCGCGCGGCGATGCCGCTTTGGCCATCAAGGAGGCAGCGCACCGTATCAGCGGGCAGATGCGCTGCGGCGGTCAGGACCATTTCTACCTCGAAGGCCATATCGCGCTGGCCGTTCCCGGAGAAGACGGCGACGTGACGGTCTATTCCTCCACCCAGCATCCGTCCGAAGTGCAGCATATGGTGGCGCATGTTTTGGGCGTGCCGTCGAATGCCGTGACGGTCGAGATCCGCCGCATGGGCGGCGGTTTTGGCGGCAAGGAAACACAGTCCAACCAGTTTGCAGCGCTGGCTGCAGTGGCGGCCAAAAAGCTCGGGCGGGCGGTGAAATTCCGGCCCGACCGCGACGAGGACATGGTTGCCACCGGCAAGCGCCATGACTTTCTCATCGACTATGCGGCGGGGTTTGACAGCGACGGGCGTATTGCCGGCGCCGATTTCCATTATGCGGCGCGCTGCGGGTTTTCCTCCGACCTTTCCGGGCCGGTGACCGACCGGGCGCTTTTTCATTGCGAGAACGCCTATTATTACCCGGCGGTGCAGGCGCAGTCGGCGCCGGTTTACACCAACACGGTCTCCAACACGGCATTCCGGGGGTTTGGCGGGCCGCAGGGCATGCTTGGCGCCGAACGGCTGATGGACGAGATCGCCATTGCACTGGGCAAGGACCCGCTCGATGTGCGCATTGCCAATTTCTACCGCGACGGCGAGCTGACGCCCTATCACCAGCCAGTCGAGGATTGCGTGATCGGACGGATCGTTTCCGAGCTTGAAGCCTCCTCGGACTATCGCGGACGGCGCATGGAAATCCGCGCCTTCAATGCCAGCAGCGAGATCATCAAGCGCGGGCTGGCGCTGACCCCGGTCAAGTTCGGCATATCGTTCACCGCCACCCATTTCAACCAGGCGGGCGCGCTCGTGCATGTCTATGCCGATGGTTCAGTGCATCTGAACCATGGCGGCACCGAAATGGGGCAAGGGCTCAACACCAAGGTGGCGCAGATCGTTGCCGAAGCTTTCCAGATTGATGTTGACCAAGTTAAGATCACCGCGACGACCACCGGCAAGGTGCCCAATACCTCGGCAACAGCCGCCTCTTCGGGTTCCGACCTCAACGGCATGGCGGCACTGAACGCTGCCAACACGATCAAGGAGCGGCTCCGGAATTTTGCCGCCGGGCTGTTTGACGTGTCGCCCGATGCGGTAACATTCCTGCCCAACAGGGTGCGGGGCGGCGGCACCGAGATCAGTTTTGCCGAGCTTGTTGGCAAGGCCTATATGGCGCGGGTGCAATTGTCGGCAGCCGGGTTTTACAAGACGCCGAAAATCCATTGGGACCGGACAAAGGGGCAGGGACATCCCTTCTACTATTTCGCCTATGGCGCAGCGGTTTCGGAGGTTTCGGTCGACACACTGACCGGCGAATATCAGGTCGAGCGCACCGACATCCTGCATGAGACCGGACGTTCGCTGAACCCGGCGCTGGATATCGGCCAGATCGAGGGCGCTTTCATCCAGGGCATGGGATGGCTGACCACCGAGGAACTGGTCTGGGACGCCAAGGGTGAGCTCAAGACCCACGCGCCGTCGACCTACAAGATCCCGCTCGCCTCGGACCGGCCGAAAATCTTCAACGTGACGCTGGCCGATTGGAGTGCGGCGCATGAGCCGACCGTGCATCGCTCGAAGGCGGTTGGCGAGCCGCCTTTCATGTTGGGCATGTCGGTCTATCATGCGCTTGCCGATGCAGTGGCCAGTGTCGCGGATCACCGCCTGCCGCCGAAGCTGGATGCGCCGGCCACGCCTGAACGCGTGCTGATGGCGGTGGAGCGGTTGAAACAGGCAAGCGCGTGAGCGGGCAGACGTCCGCACTTGCGGCTTTTTTGGCCGCCAATGCCCGCTGCATTTGCGTGACAATTGCCGAGGCGAAAGGCTCGACGCCGCGCGAACAGGGTGCGTGGATGCTGGTTTCGGATTCCGGAACATTCGGCACGATCGGCGGCGGTCAACTCGAATTCCGGGCAATTGCCGTGGCGCGCAGCCAGCTGGAAAATGGTGTTATGAGCGGGACGCTTGCCCTGCCGCTCGGCCCTGAAATCGGCCAGTGCTGCGGCGGCCATGTGCGGCTTGATCTGGCTTTTGCGGATGCAGCCAAGCGGGCAGAGTTGACTGGACACTTGACGGCGCGCGATGCGGCACGCCCGCAGGTCTTTGTTTTCGGGGCGGGCCATGTCGGTCATGCGCTGGCCGAGGCGCTGGCCCTGCTGCCGTTTGCAGTCACGCTTGTTGAGACGCGCAACGAAGCGCTTGCCGGCTTGCCTGTGAGTGTTGCGACGCTGCTCACACCGGTTCCGGAAGAGGCAGTTCGCAGTGCCGCCTCCGGATCGGCCTTTGTGGTGTTGACCCATGACCATGCGCTGGATTTTCTGATCCTGACCGAGGTGCTGCGCCGGGGCGACGCGGCCTATGCCGGCATGATCGGCTCGCAAACCAAGCGGGAAATGTTCCGCCGTTATTGGCTCAATGCAGCGGGCGGCGAAGCGGAGGCGCTTGAGCGCCTGTCCTGCCCGCTCGGCGGGACGACCCAAGACAAGCGCCCGGCGGTGATTGCCGCTTTGGCGGCAGCGGAGGTCGTGCGGGCACTCACGCCTTGAGGATGTCGCGGATCATGCGGTGGCAGCGGTCGGCCATGAAATCGAGGAACAGCCGGATTTTCGGGTCCTGCAGGTTCTTGTGCGGATAGACAGCGGCAAACTGGGCCGCGGCGGGCGGATTGTCCGGCAGGATGATTTTCAGGCGCCCGTCGCGGATGAACGGCTCCACGTCAAAGCGCGGTTTGTTGACTATGCCGCGCCCGGCCAGCGCCCAGCCGGTCAGCACATCGCCGTCATCGCTGTCATAGGGGCCGCGCACGTCGATCTTGCGCACGCCATCTGGTGTTTTCAGATGCCAGGCGAATTCGCGCGAACCGGGAAAGCGCAGAAGCAGGCAATCATGCTTTTGCGAGGCGAGATCGTCGAGCGTTTCGGGTTCTCCGCGTTTGGCGAGATAGGCGGGCGAGGCGACCAACACGCGGGCGCAATTCATGATAGTGCGCATGCGCAGGCTTGAATCCTCGATTTCGCCGAGCAGGAAGGCGATATCGATGCCTTCCTTCATGATGTCGACATTGTGGTCTGACAGGCGCAGCCGCACTTCGATATCGGGATAAAGGTCGCGGAATTCGGGAATGCCGGAGGCAATCAGCCGGCGGCCAAGGCCGAGC
>JBATMU010000054.1:0-5388 GCA_049289995.1 Rhizobiaceae bacterium
GCCTTGCTCCTGATCAGTTGACCTATGCGGACATTATAGGCCCCTGCCCAGCATGCGCCTTGACCGGGAGCAAACACGGTCAGATCGCCCTCACACACACCTTTGTGTCGTGAAACGCTGCGCCGCCATTGGGGGCGGCCGCGTCGGAACCGGTCAGCACGTTTATCCCCTCGCCGCCTTCAAAGGCCGAATTCGGCCACAGGCCTTCAGAGATGACGACGCCGCGCTGCAATCCGTCAAAATGTTTTGCGGTTACAATGAGTTCGCCGCGCGTATTGCCAATCTGAATCCGGCTGCCGTCACTCACGCCAAGGCTGGCGGCATCGTCGGGATGGATGAGCAGGCAAGGCGCGCCTTCGCGGCTGCGTGAACCCGGCGTCTCGGAAAATGAAGAATTGAGAAAATTTCGGGCCGGTGACGTAGCCAGCCTGAACGGATGGTCCGCATCGCTGGTTTCAATGGCGTTGAATTGATCCGGGAATTCAGGCAGGTCTTGCCAGGGCCCCTGCGGGCCCATGCTTTTGGGCGGCTTGTTGGGCGATGGCCCGCCGGTCCAATCCGGCTTGAACCGGTATTTTCCATCCGGCCAGCCAAAGCCTTTCAGGAAATGGGCGGTTTCAAAATCCGGCTGCACGCCCAGCCATTTGATCCGCTCAAGTGCCGCAAAATCCGGCTTGCGGCTTTTCGCCAACATGATTTCAATATGCTCGCGCGCGTTCAGCCCGAAGCCCGGCCGGTCACCGACACCCAGCCGCTTTGCCAATTCCTCGATCACGAAAAGATTTTCGCGCGGCCCCTCTGGCGGATCGACCAGCTTGGGCCCGAGCGAAAAATGCTGGTGGCCGCCGCCCTTGTAGATGTCGTCATGCTCGAGAAACATGGTGGCGGGCAGCACGATATCGGCCATTTTGGCCGTGTCGGTCATGAATTGCTCATGGACAATGGTGAAAAGGTCATCACGCGCCAGCCCGCGCCTGACCAGCCGCTGTTCGGGCGCGACATTCGCCGGATTTGTGTTCTGGATCAGCAGCGCGGTGACCGGCGGGCCGCCATACAGCGCCTCAGGATCGCCGGTCAGCACGCGGCCGATCTTGGATTGATCGAGATGGCGTACCGAATGATCGGCCAGACCGGCACCGGTCAGCAAGGCATTGTCGAGCTTCAGAATGCCCGAATTGGAATGAAACGCGCCGCCGCCCTCATATTGCCAATGGCCGCAGACGGCGGGAATGGACAGCGCCGCATGCATGGCGGCTGCGCCGTTGCGTTGGCGGGAGAAGCCATAGCCAAGCCGGAAAAACGTGCGCTTGGTGCGGCCAACCAGCCGGGCGAAGGCGAGGATGTCATCGACCGAAAGTCCGGTAATGGCTGAGGCCCATTGCGGCGTGCGGTCCTTGAGATGGGCTTCCAGGCCTGCAGGATCGTCGGTGTATTTTTCCAGATAGGGCCGGTCGGCATGGCCTTCGGCAAACAGCACATGCATGACGGCGGCTGCCAGCGCGCCATCGGTTCCCGGCTTCAAGACCAGACCGAGATCGGCCTGTTCGATTGTGGCATTGCGGTAGATGTCGATGACAACAATCTTGGCGCCGCGCTCCTTGCGGGCCCGCACGGCATGGGTCATCACGTTGACCTGGGTGGCCACCGCATTGGTGCCCCAGATGACCACGCAGTCGGATTTGGCCATTTCGCGCGGATCGGCGCCCGAAAGCCGCCCGGCGCCGGCAAACCAGCCGGTCCAGGCCATGTTGGTGCAAAAACTGTCGAACATGTTGGAATAGCGCTTGGCATGGCGCAGCCGGTTGATGCTGTCGCGCTGCACAAGGCCCATCGTTCCGGCATAATAATAGGGCCAGACAGTCTCACTGCCATGCCGCGCTTCCGCCGCCAGCAATGTCTCCGCCGCAAGATCAAGCGCGGCATCCCAGCTTGCCGATTTCCAGCCGCCATCGCCTTTTGCGCCGGTGCGGATCAGCGGCTGCAGCAGCCGGTCTGGATGGTGAATGCGCTCGGCATAGCGGGCAACCTTGGCGCAGATGACGCCTGCCGTATAGGAATGGTCTTTCGCGCCGCGCACCCGGCCGATCTGCGATGGACCGAGCACTTCCACTTCCAGCCCGCAGGCCGAGGGACAATCATGGGGGCAGGTGGAATGGCGGATCATGGGCGCGTTCATGCCGCCAGCCTATCGGCCTGCAGCGAATTTGTGTAGAGCCAAGCCGATCAAGACATTTGAAGCGGCCCATTCCAAATCATGAACTATCGCCACGGCTTTCACGCGGGAAACCATGCGGATGTACTCAAGCATGCGGTGCTCGGGCGGATTCTTGAGCATCTCAAGCGCAAGGAAAAAGCCTTCCGGGTGATCGACACCCATGCCGGGCCGGGTTTTTACGACCTGCGCTCTGACATGGCGGCGCGCTCCGGCGAATGGCAAGGCGGCATCGGCGCATTGTTTGCGGCCGATCCCGGTGAAGCGGAAAAGGCCTTGCTGGGCCCATTGTTTGAGGCCGTTGCGGCGGCCAATCCGAAGGGCGGGCTGAAATTCTATCCCGGTTCTCCATGGATCACCCGCCACCTCTTGCGCGTCCAGGACAGGCTGACGGCCATCGAACTGCATCCGCAGGACGCCAAAAGCCTGAAAACGCTGTTTGCCGGGGATTTCCAGGTCCGGGTCATCGAACTCAACGGTTGGCTGGCGCTGAAAGCGCAGTTGCCGCCCAAGGAAAAGCGCGGGCTGGTGCTTGTTGATCCGCCATTCGAGGAGCCCGGCGAATTCGGCCGGCTGGTTGACGGATTGGTGCAGGCGCATGACCGCTGGCCGGGCGGCACCTATGCGCTGTGGTATCCGCTGAAAGACCGCAGCGAAGCGGCGGCGTTCCGCCGGGCGCTGCGCGAAACCGGCATTGCGAAAATCCTCGACATCGAGCTTTCGCTGCGCGGCCCCTCGCCTGAACTGCGGCTCGACGGCTCGGGCGTGATCGTCGTCAATCCGCCGCATACGCTGGAAGCCGACATGCGGGCGCTGTTGCCGGTTTTTGCACAAGCCATGGCGCTGGGGCCGGGTGCGGGCTGGACACTGGAATGGCTGGCGGGCGAAGGTGCTTGACCGGCAGACCGGCTGCGCACACTCTGCGCCCTGCCTGCCGAATCGACCGGGGATACGAATGCGCCGATTTTTGATTGCCAGCCTTGCCGCCCTCGCTGCCGCTTTGATGACCGCAGCCGCACCAGCCATGGCCGGCGAACGCGTTGCGGCGGATTGCGAAAATCCGGCCATGCTGGCGAAGATCAAATCCAGGTTTCACCACCAGACCCGCAATGTTCCGCATCTGCCGGATGTCCAAATCGAAGCGTTTTCGCGCATACACCAGCACCGCTACCTGCCTGCCCGCGACGACCGGCCGATTGCGCGGCGTTATTGCGGGGCAAAAGCTGAACTTTCCGACGGGCGCAGCCGCTATGTGTGGTTCCTGATCGAAAACCCGATGGGTTTTGCCGGAGTCAGCAACAATGTCGAATTCTGCGTGAGCGGATTTGACCGCTGGTTTGTCTACAATGGCCGCTGCCGCGTCCTGCGCTGATTTCAGAAAGCCTGCCTGTTGAACGCGCGGCTTTGGCAGGGTGCGGCGGTGCTTGCCGTTCTGCTGGCGCTGACCTTTTTCGCAGAGAAATTTGCCGACCAAGCCCCGACCGGCCCCCGGGTGGCAGAATCCGCCTCGGGCTTTGATTTCTACGTGCTCGCCCTGTCGTGGTCGCCAAGTTATTGCGAAATCGAGGGTGCGGATGCCGACCGCCAGCAATGCGAGGCCGGGCGGCCCTATGCGTTCGTGGTGCACGGCCTGTGGCCGCAATTCGAAAAAGGTTATCCGCGCGATTGCCCGACCGACCAGCCGCGCAATGTGCCGGAAGACCTGGCGCGGGCGCAGCTTGACATCATGCCCTCGCCCGGACTGGTCGGCCATGAATGGCGCAGCCATGGCACCTGTTCGGGGCTCAGCCAGACCGGCTATTTCGCCATGCTGCGCAAGGCGCGCGAAACCATCGTCATACCGGCCCGCTACGAGCGGCTGGAAAACTGGGTGAGCGAAAAACCGGAGGATGTGGAAAAGGCCTTCCTTGCCGCCAATCCGGGCATGGCGGCGGATGGGGCCGCGGTCACCTGCAACAGGCGCTATCTCGCCGAAGTGCGCATCTGCATGACAAAGGACCTCACATTCCGTGCCTGCCCGGAAGTGGACCGCGCAGCCTGCCGCCTGGACAAAGCGGTCATGCCGCCAGTGCGCAACTGAATTCAGCAAAAGGACAAGACATGCCGAAAATCCTCTACTCCCCAGCCTCGCCCTACAGCGCCAAGGTCCGAATGGCGGCAACCCATCTCGGCCTGAAATTTGACAGCCAGATCGTTGATACGGCGGCCGAGCCGGATATCCTGATTGCCAACAATCCGCTCGGCAAGATCCCCGTGCTGATCACCGATGAGGGCCAAAGCGTCTGCGACAGCCGCGCCATCATGCAATATCTCGACCGGGTGTCTGGCAAAAAGCTGTTCCCGCGCAATGCCGAAAAGCGGACTGCCGCCGAAGTCCTTGAAGCCATGAGCGACGGCATCAGCGACTGCCTGCTTGCCCATGTCTATGAGCGCCGCTCGCGCCCGGCCGAGATGGTGCAGCAAGCCTGGCTTGGCAAGCAATGGGCCAAGGCCATGCGCGGGCTGGATGCGCTGGAGGCCAATCCGCCAAAAACCGGCAAGAGCCCGCATGGCGGCCATTTGGCGCTGCGGGCCATGCTTGGCTATGCCAGCCTGCGTTTTGGCGGCTTGTGGGAAAAAGACCACAAGAAGCTGGTGCGCTGGACCAAGGCGTTCGATGCGAAATTCCCGGAACTGGCCGGTTTGAGGCCGCAATAAAAAAGCCGGGCGCGAACGCCCGGCCAGTTTCAGGCAGGAGCCCAAGGATCAGGATTTGCTCAGAACTTGAAGCCGATGCCCAGATTGACCGCCGAGCCTTTGGCATCGAGGGTCTGGGCGCCGGAGCCGGTATTGAGCGAACGCGCGCCATAGTCGGTGTAGCGGTATTCGCCGCGGGCAAAGATCTTGGAGGTCAGTTTGGCATCAATGCCGCCGCCGACCGTATAGCCGGTGACAAGGCCGCCTGCCGTGCCTGATGCGTCACGGACCCGGAGGTTCTTGGCGGCAACACCGGCGGTGCCATAGGCGAGCACGTCATCGGTCACCGCATAACCAAGGCGGCCGCGCAGCGAGCCGTTCACGCCGCCGAGCGCCTCATAGGCGCCAACCGCGCCCTTGCCGCCGTCATAGCCGGCATCGGCTTCCGCACCATAAACGATCTGGCCGTTCTGGCCCTGCACGCCGCCGAAAACCCCGCC
>JBATMU010000055.1:0-4936 GCA_049289995.1 Rhizobiaceae bacterium
CGCGTCCTGGGGCTGGGATTTCGGCGACGGCATCTTGCGCCATCCGGTGCAGTTGTATGAAAGCCTGATGATGGCGGGGTTTGCGCTGGTCTATGTCATGCAGGTGTGGCGCGGATCAGGCTTCTGGAAGGCTAACGGATTTTATCTCGCGGTCGGGTTCTATGCGCTGCAGCGGTTTGGGCTGGAATTGCTCAAGCCATACGCGGCGGCGCTCGCGGGGTTGACGCTGTTCCAGGTGTTGTCGCTGGCCTTGCTTGGCTATGCCTTGAACATGATTACAACGCGCGAAAAGGTGCCGGCATGAAGTTGTGGATTTTCATCGTTGGTTTCATACTGCTGCTTCCTGGCCTGTGTGGCTCGTTTTTTTTGCTTGGTTCGTTTGCCTATCTTGGAAGCTCAGGCATGGATGGAGCCTATGCGGCGTTTGCCTTGTACATAGCTGTACCGTCCATTCAATTGAGCTGCCTGTTTTTCTGGCTGATGGCGAATTTTACAAACGATGCCGGGCTGAGTGATTTCACGCGTTCGCTGGGCTGGTTCGGAGCGGTCACAGCAGGTTATTTGCTATTGCAGGCCTCGCGTGGTGCTTTCATGGAAAGCACGACATGGAGCGATTTTGCGATTATGGGCGGAATTGGCCTCGCGGTCTCGATCCTTCCTTTTCTGATCGGCGGCCTGCCGGCCATCTTGCACAAGCAGGAGAAGGAACAGACGCCTTGAAAGTCCTCAAAATCATTGCCGGCGTCATTTTGCTGCTGCCGGGCATTTGCAGCGTGGGCGCCATGATCCTGTTCTTGCCGCAGTTTTCATCCTCTGGCATGCCGGGCATGCTCGTGCCAATCTGGCTAGCAACTTTCGCGGCTGCGTGGCTCGGCGTCTGGCTCATCCGCAAAGCAAGAAACCGCCCATGAACGCCTACGCACCGCGCAAATCCAGGCCCTATATTTTCCATGGCCAAACACAGTCGCTGTGCGAAACCTGCCTGAAGCTGGTGCCTGCCAAGATCGAGATTTTGGGTGAAGAGGTCTGGTACGAAAAGCGCTGCCGCGAGCATGGCGTGCAGAAGACGCTGATTTCCACCGACGTTGCCTATTATCTGGCGCAACTTTCATGGCTGAAACCCGGGGACCGGCCGCTTGAGGTTCAGACGCGCACCGACCATGGCTGCCCGTATGATTGCGGCCTGTGCCCGGACCATGAGCAGCATTCGTGCCTGGCGATCATCGAGATCAACGAGGCCTGCAATCTGACATGCCCGGTGTGCTTTGCCGGTTCGTCGCAAAAAGCGACCAAGCAACTCGACCTCGGCACCATCGGCCGGATGATGGACACGCTGGTTAAAAGTGAAGGCGAACCGGATCTGCTGCAGATTTCCGGCGGCGAGCCGACCATTCATCCGGACAT
Source organism: Rhizobiaceae bacterium (assembly GCA_049289995.1). Lineage (GTDB taxonomy): Bacteria > Pseudomonadota > Alphaproteobacteria > Rhizobiales > Rhizobiaceae > JBATMU01. The sequence goes on from JBATMU010000055.1 coordinate 1,405, forward strand.
AATTCAAATCATCGACATGGCGCGTGAACGGCCGATCCGGCATCTGATGATCAACACCAATGGCTTGCGCATTGCAGCGGATGCAGCGTTTGTTGCGGAACTGGCCAAGCGCAAGAAGGGTCTGGAAATCTATCTCCAGTTTGATTCGCTTGATCCGGCCGCCATTGCCAATCTGCGCGGTGCGGACCTTTCCAAGGTGCGGCGCAAGGCCCTGGAAGCGCTGGAAGCACATGGCATTTCCACGACACTGGTCTGCACAGTGAAAAAGGGTGTGAACGACCACGAGATGAAGGCGCTGATCGACCATGCGCTGTTGTTCAAATGCGTGCGCGGCGTCACTTTCCAGCCGCTGCAGGATACCGGGCGAAACGAGGGCTTTGATCCGAAGAAGAACAGGGTGCTGCTTTCGGAAATAAGGCGGCGGATTGTCGATGAAAGCGGCATTTTCGGCGAGGCGGACATGATCCCGCTGCCGTGCAATCCGACGGCGATCTCGATTGGCTATGGCTTGCGTTCCGGCTCTTCGGTGGTACCGGTGACGGCAATGATTCCGAAATCCGAAATCATCCGCGATGTGCCGAATGCGGTGAATTTCGAGCGCTATCCGATGCTGAAGCAGAAGATCTTTGACCTGTTTTCGTTGTCAACCATTGAACCGAATGTGTCGCAAAGGCTGGGTGATTTGCTGTGCTGCCTGCCGCAGGTGCCGGTGCCAGCCGGGCTGTCCTATGAGAACATTTTCCGCGTGGTCATCGTGGATTTCATGGACAGGTTCAATTTTTGCGTGGGCAATGTGAAGCGGTCCTGTACGCATTTTGTTACGCCTGCGGGACAAATCATTCCGTTCGAAACATACAATCTCTTTTACCGTGACGGTTCGGTCGAACGCTTCCGCAACAACGCCGGCTGACCGGAAATCTGCTGCCGGGGCAGGCAACGCAAGTGCCCAAAAGCAGCAGACTTGCCGTGCGGGCTATCGCTTTGTGAAAAAAGCCTGTAGAAGCGCGCGCGAAACAGCAGCGCATTCCCAGCGCCCCAATCCGGTGACATCATGAATATCCGAAATATCGCGATCATCGCGCACGTCGACCATGGCAAGACAACGCTGGTTGACCAGCTTCTCAGGCAATCCGGCTCGTTCCGCGAAAACCAGCGCGTGGCCGAACGCGCCATGGATTCCAACGATCTGGAAAAGGAGCGCGGCATCACCATCCTTGCCAAGGCCACTTCCGTTGACTGGAAAGATACGCGCATCAACATCGTTGACACGCCCGGCCATGCCGATTTCGGCGGCGAGGTCGAACGCATCCTGTCCATGGTCGACAGCGCCATCGTGCTGGTCGATGCCGCTGAAGGGCCGATGCCCCAGACCAAGTTCGTGGTCGGCAAGGCGTTGAAAGTGGGCTTGCGCCCGATCGTCGTCATCAACAAGATCGATCGTCCGGATGCGCGCGAGACCGAAGTCATCAACGAGGTGTTCGACCTGTTTGCCGCGCTGGACGCGACCGACGAGCAGCTTGATTTCCCGATCCTTTATGGTTCGGGCCGCGACGGCTGGGTGGCCGAAAAGCCCGAAGGTCCCAAGGATCAGGGTCTGGCGCCGCTGTTTGACCTCGTGCTCAAGCACGTTCCTGCCCCGACCGTGCATCCCGGTCCGTTCCGGATGATCGGCACCATTCTCGAAGCCAATCCGTTTCTGGGCCGCATCATCACCGGCCGCATCGAATCCGGCTCGATCAAGCCGAACCAGGCGGTCAAGGTGCTGCATCATGACGGCGGCGTGCTGGAAACCGGCCGCATTTCGAAAATCCTCGCCTTCCGCGGGCTGGAGCGCCAGCCGATCGAGGAAGCGCATGCCGGCGACATCGTGGCGATTGCCGGCCTGTCGAAGGGCACGGTTGCCGACACGTTCTGCGATCCTTCGGTCAGCGTGCCTTTGAAGGCCCAGCCGATCGACCCGCCGACCGTGACCATGAGCTTCATCGTCAATGATTCGCCGCTGGCCGGCACCGAAGGCGACAAGGTGACCAGCCGCGTCATCCGCGACCGGCTGCTCAAGGAAGCCGAAGGCAATGTGGCGCTGAAGATCGAGGAATCGAGCGAGAAGGACTCGTTCTTCGTGTCGGGCCGCGGCGAATTGCAGCTGGCCGTGCTGATCGAGACCATGCGCCGCGAGGGCTTTGAACTGGCCGTGTCGCGGCCGCGCGTGGTCATGCAGAAGGACGAGGCGACCGGCGAGACGCTTGAGCCGGTCGAAGAAGTGGTCATCGACGTCGATGAGGAGCATGCCGGCGTGGTCGTGCAGAAAATGTCCGAGCGCAAGGCCGAGATGGTCGAGCTGAGGCCATCGGGCGGCAATCGCCAGCGCCTGGTGTTTCATGCGCCGACGCGCGGGCTGATCGGCTACCAGTCGGAGCTGTTGACCGATACGCGCGGCACGGCGGTGATGAACCGGCTGTTCCATGCCTATGAAAGCTACAAGGGCGACATTCCGCAGCGGACCAACGGCGTGCTGATCTCCAACGATCAAGGCGATTCGGTGGCGTTCGCCATGTGGAACCTTGAGGACCGCGGCCCGATGATCATCGATCCGGGCGTCAAGGTCTATCAGGGCATGATCATCGGCGTGCATTCGCGCGACAATGATCTGGAAGTGAACGTGCTCAAGGGCAAGAAGCTGACCAACATCCGCTCGGTCAACAAGGACGAGGCGGTCAAGCTTACCCCGCCGATCCGCATGACGCTGGAGCGCGCCTTGGCCTGGATCCAGGACGATGAACTGGTCGAGGTGACGCCGAAGACTATCCGACTGCGCAAGCTCTATCTCGATCCCAACGAGCGCAAGCGCTTCGAAAAATCGTCGAAGACCGCCGTGGCCTGACATGGCGGCACGGCAGGTCGATCTGGTGCATTGGCAAAGGGCGGACCAGTTCCGCTTTTTCCGGCGCTACGAGCGGCCGCATTATGCAGTGACCTCGCGGCTGGATGTCAGCCGGATGCGCGGCGCGGGCAAGGTGGCGATCGCCTCGCCATACCGGGCCTGCATCCATGCCATCGGCGCGGGCATTCACGGCGTGCCGGAACTTTTGATGCGCTTTCGCGATGACACGGTCTTCATCCATGACAGGGTGGACCTGTCGATGACGGTGGCGCTCGACAATGGCAATTTCAACTATGCCCATGTGCCATGGTCGGCTGATTTTTCTGCCTTTGACGCGCAATGCGCCGCGCTGATCGCCGCGGCCAAGGCGGGCGGGGATTTGAAGGGCAATACGGGCCAGCGCGATGATCTGGCCTATCTGTCCTGCATGCCGTGGCTCGACTACACGTCGATCAACAATGCCATGCCGGGCCCGGATGACTGCATTCCGCGCGTCACCTGGGGCAGGTTCACCGATGACGGCAATGGCCGGCATTCGATGGCCATGACCATTGAAGTGCACCACGCGCTGGTCGACGGGCGGCAGGTGGGCGACTATTTCGCCCTCGTGCAGGCGGCGCTCAGTGCTTTCTAGCGCGCCATGCCGTGATA
>JBATMU010000056.1:0-5251 GCA_049289995.1 Rhizobiaceae bacterium
GTGGTCGGCACCATCGCTGCCGAACACCGCCATCACCGCCGTCATGGCCGCGTCATCGTGGTCCGCGACACGTGGGAAGCCCATGTGAACCGCTGCTATGCCCGCTACGCCACCTATGACGAAACCACCGACACCTTCATCGGTTATGACGGCCTCGAGCACCGCTGCCGTCTGTGAACCTGCCTGCCCGCCGCCGGTCATGCCCCAATCCGGCGATTGGCAAGCCAGGCGCCGGCGCTTCCCCCCGGAAGCGCCGGCGAGCTCAATATTCGGAATTGGTCCTGGCCGAACCGCCGCCCGCAAAGTTTTGCTTGCCAAGCCCGGGCAAAAAAGGGACAAATTTTGCAATGCGGGCATATGCCGGCCCGGAGACGTGAATAGCCTCGCTGTCCCTGCGGACACGCCATGGGACAGATGATCCGCCGGATGGGCCTGCCCGGACGGCGGTGAAGCCTGTTCTTCTCCTGCGCGATGGCGGACTTCCGCATGCAAAGCGGCCTTGATTGGCCGGGCAGCACTCGGGAGCAGTCGATGGGCCAGATGAACGGCACAGTTAAGTTCTTCAATCATTCCAAAGGCTTCGGCTTTATCACGCCGGACGGCGGCGCCAAGGACGTGTTTGTCCACATTTCCGCCGTGCAGGCTTCGGGCCTGCCCGGGCTGGAAGATGGCCAGAAGGTTTCCTTTGACACCGAGCCCGACAAGCACGGCAAGGGACCCAAGGCTGTCAACCTGACGATCGGCTGAACCTGCCGTTCAGCCTGCATTCAGCCGGACTGTCCTAGTTCTGCGGACAACCGGCGGCAACGCCTTCCGCTTTGGAAGCGTGTGAAAGCGCCGCCGGACCTGCCAAGGAGCCTGGACATGATCCGCATTTTCAAGACCGCCATTTTCTCGGCTGCCGTCGCCGCAACCGTGCTTGCGCCCATGGCTGGCGCCGAAGCCGGCGATTTCCGCCGTCATCACCGCGACCGTCCGCATCATGCAAGCAATGATGCCGACCTTCTGGCCGCCGGCATATTGGGTGTCGCCATCGGCGCCATCGTCATCGGCTCGATCAATGACCGCGAACCTGCCGTGGTGCAGCCGCGCCCGCGCCCGCACTGGGATGAATTTCCGCGCGCCCCGCGCGATCCGGAAGCAATTTCTCCCAAGGTGATCGCCTATGACGGTTACGATGCCGCGGCCGAACCGTGGTCGGACGAATGGTTCCAGTATTGCGAAGACCGTTACCGCACGTTTGACCCGCGCACCGGCACCTATGTCGCCAAGGGCGGCAAGCGCCGCTTCTGCGTCGCCGATTGATCCGGCGCCACCGATGAAACCCCCGCTCCGGCGGGGGTTTTGCTTTTCATTCAGCGCAGGAATGGATTGGTCAGCCGCTCCTCGCCAAACCGCCCGCCCGGCCCGTGCCCGCACAAAAAGCCGACATCATCGCCCAGCGGCAGCAGCTTGTCCTTGATGGACGCCATCAGCGCCGCATGATCGCCGCCCGGCAAGTCGGTGCGGCCAACCGAGCCGCGGAAAAGCACGTCGCCGACATGCGCAAAGCGTGCGGCGCGGTTGAAAAACACCACATGACCCGGCGCATGGCCCGGGCAATGCAGCACCTCGAAAACGTGGCTGCCGAACGAAACCGCGTCTCCATCTTCCAGAAACCGGTCGGGCGTCACATTGCGCACGCCGTCCGTCAGGCCATACATCGCGCCTTGCCGCTCCAGATTGTCCAGAAGCGGCTTGTCGGCAATGTGCGACCCAAGAATCGGCACGCCCAGCCTGTCCTTGAGGTCCATGGCGCCGCCCGCATGGTCGATATGGCCGTGCGTTAACCAGATCGCCCCGGCCTTGACGTCATGCTGGGCAAGTGCCGCCAGGATATCGTCAACATCACCGCCCGGATCAACCACCACGCCGGTCTTGCCGTCGGCGTCAAACAGGATCGTGCAGTTCTGTTCGAAAGCCGTGACCGGCACGATGACGGCATTTAACTTGGCCAAGACGATTCTCCTTGCCTGTGCTCCGCGTTCTCGTGAAACGGATGGCGCAAAAATGCAAACGGGCGGCCCAATGCCGGGCCGCCCGCTGGCAGAAACAGGCCAAAGGCCCGGAAAATTACTTCTTCAGCAGCATGCCGGCGAGGCCGGACAACACGCCGCCGCCAACGCCCGACGAAACGACCTGACCGATGATGTTGCCAATATCGAGGCCTGCAGCGGGATCCATCGAGCCGCCGAGCATGCCCGCGAGGGTACCGCCCAGCAACGTGCCGCCGCCGACGCCGCCGACAACACCGGCAATGAGCTTGGGCAGCATCGCAGCGCCCGCCTGCTTGAGCAGCGACGAGACAATGCCGCCGCCTGCTGCGCCCGAGATCGCCTGAATGACGAGATTGATGAGCGTTGAAACTTCCATTGGACTTCCCCCAAGAGGTTGTTGCGCCGCATCTTCTGACCGGCCCGCGCAATCAATCTGCGAATACGACGAAAGTCAAATGCCTTTACGCATTGTTCACCAATTCATTGCCGCCCGCAGTTGCAGTCTGCGCCTGCCGTTGCGGCAGCCCGGGGCTTCCGTCAGCCCTTCCATAAGGGTTGAACGGCTCCAACCCGGGCAAACTTGGCAAAGCAGAAAAATGCATCAATAATGCTGACATATTTCGCCTAAGCCGGATTTTCTCATGCCTTCAATGCCAAAGCCGCAGACCGAACCGATCCGCACCGCGCTCAGCAAGGCGGACGGCATTGATTTGGGGATCATCGAGCTGTTCTTTTTCGCCTATCGCGATTTTACTTCCGACGCCGACCAGATCCTTGAAACCTATGGTTTTGGCCGCGCCCATCACCGTGTCCTGCATTTCGTCAACCGCATGCCGGGGCTGACCGTTGCCGAATTGCTTGATGTCCTGAAAATCACCAAACAAAGCCTGGCGCGCGTGCTCAAACAGCTCATTGATTCCGGCCATATCGTGCAAATCCAGGGCTTGCACGACCGCCGCCAGCGCGAGCTTTATCCAACCGCTGCCGGCCGTGAGCTTGCGCTGGCGCTCGCCAAGCCGCAATCACGCCGCATTCGCGCCGCCTTGATCGAAACCGGCGCACATCAGCGGTCGGTCATCGAATCCTTCCTTACGGCAATGACCGACCCCGAATTGCGGCCACAGGTGGAGAAACTCGCGGACATCAAGCCGGAAGAGGCGAACCATGGATGAACAACCAACAGCGATTTCAGATGCTGCACCGCATCTTTTGGTCGTTGATGACGATACGCGCATCCGAACCCTGCTCAAGCAGTTCCTCGCGGAAGCCGGTTTCCGGGTAACAGCGGCGGCAAGTGCAGCCGAAGCCAGGCGCAAACTCGACGGACTGGAATTTGATCTTCTCATTCTCGATGTGATGATGCCGGGCGAAACCGGCATTGAACTCACCCGCTCGCTGCGCGAAAGCAACAATGTTCCGGTGCTGATGCTGACGGCTCTTTCGGAAACCGACGCGCGCATTTCGGGCCTTGAGGCCGGGGCCGACGACTATCTCGCCAAGCCGTTCGAGCCGCGCGAACTCGTCTTGCGCGTCAATGCCATTCTGAAACGCTCAAGCCAGCCTTTGGCCGCCAAGGCCGAGCAGGTTGTGTTCGGTCCCTACACCTTCCAGATTGCCCGCCGCGAACTGAAAGTGGGCGGCGAGATCGTCAAACTGACCGAGCGCGAGCAGGAAATACTTGCCGCTTTTGCCGCCCATGCCGGCGAAACCATTCCGCGCCACGAACTGGTGATGGGCGACGAAGCGGTCGGCGAGCGGACCATTGACGTGCAGATCAACCGGCTTCGCCGCAAGATCGAACGTGACCCCGCCAATCCGGTCTGGCTGCAAACGGTGCGCGGCATTGGCTATCGCTTGAGTATCGAGTAGCGATATAATGTCGGCCAGAGAGGAAAGTTCCCGATGGCCAAGGCCGGCCCGCAACCGATGACGCGGAGCACCGCATTTCAGCGTCCGGCAACGGTCCTCGGGAAAGCCGTCACGGCTTTCTCCGGCGCTTGGCGGCTGTTCTGGCGGCGCGTGTCGCGCGCCATGCCCAAGCGCCTCTACCAGCGCTCGCTGATCATTGTCATCGCGCCGGTCATCCTCTTGCAATCGGTCGTGGCCTTCGTGTTCATGGAGCGCCATTGGCAGACGGTCACCCAAAGGCTGTCCACTGCCGTGGTCAGCGACATCGCGGCCATCATCGACGTGGCAGAAACCTGGCCGGATGAAAAAGGCCGGGAATCGGTCATCCGCCTGGCCCGCGAAAGGCTTAGGCTCAATGTCGAGCTCATGCCGCTGGAGCCCCTGCCGCCGCCCGGTCCGAAACCGTTCTTCAACATTCTCGATCAGGCGCTAAGCCGCGAAATTTCCGCACAGATCAATCGTCCGTTCTGGCTAGATACGGTTGGCGATTCAAACATTGTCGAAATCCGCATCCAGCTCGACGCAGCCGTGCTGCGGGTGTTTGCCAAGCGCAGCCAGGCCTATGCCTCCAACACGCATATTTTTCTGTTGTGGATGGTCGGCACCTCGCTGGTGCTGTTGACCATTTCCGTGCTTTTCCTGCGCAACCAGATCCGGCCCATCCAGCAATTGGCGCAGGCCGCCGAAAGTTTTGGCAAGGGCAGGCCGATGCCCGCCGGCTTTCAGCCGCGCGGCGCCGAAGAGGTGCGGCGCGCCGGCCTTGCCTTCATCCAGATGCGCGAACGCATCGAGCGCCAGATCGAACAGCGCACCGCCATGCTGACCGGTGTCAGCCACGACCTGCGCACCATCCTCACCCGCTTCAAGCTGCAACTGGCCGTCAGCCGCGGCAAGTCCGACCTTGAAGCGCTCGGCAATGACATCAAGGACATGCAGTCCATGCTGGAGGGCTATATCGATTTCGCCCGCAGCGAGGCGGCCGAGGACACCGGCGATCTCGATCTCAATGCGCTGTTCTCCAAATTGGAGGCCGAGGCCGGGCTGCGCGGCAAATCCATGCAGGCGGCGATTGCCGGCGATCCCGTGGTGCGTGTCCGTCCGGCAGCCTTTGCGCGGCTGGTCGCCAATCTGGCCGGTAATGCCTTTCGTTACGCCTCAAATGTGAAGCTGTCGGCGGTGCACGCCAAGGGCTCGCTGATGCTGACCATTGACGATGATGGACCGGGCATACCCGAAGACCAGCGCGAACGGGTCTTCAAGCCGTTCGTCCGGCTCGACGAAGCCCGCAATCTCGACGAAAGCGGCAC
>JBATMU010000057.1:0-10924 GCA_049289995.1 Rhizobiaceae bacterium
CTCCGGCCCAGCCTGCAGCGCCGCAGCCAGGTGTTTCGGGCAAGGATTATGCGTTCGAGGCGGCAATGGATTATGTCGCGGGCGACAAGCTTGCCCTGACGGCGCGGCTGGTGATTGCCGGCGCCGGGTCAATCAGCGGCATGAAATATTCAATCTACCGCAATGGCAACCAGACCTGGCTGGTCAGCACCGATGCCATGGCCGTCAACCGGCTTGATGGCGGGCGCACCGAAATCATCCTGTCTTTCCGCGATCAGCTGCGCAAGGACGTCACCCATTTGCCATACCGGATCGAGGGCGTGGTCACGCTTATGCCCTGAGCGGCGCGGCAGGCCGGGAATCTGGCATGCTCTTTGGTGAAGGTGGGAAGCGAATGGTGGGCGTAACAGGGATTGAACCTGTGACCCCTACAATGTCAATGTAGTGCTCTCCCGCTGAGCTATACGCCCATTCGCGCCGCGCATAGACCACAGACCGCTTGGAGCGTCAATAGTCAAACAGGATTGCGGCATGGTTCCGGAAAGGCGGCGTTTGCGCCGCCCTTGGCCCGGCTGTCAGGCAGCCTTGAGCATTTTTTCGACCTCGTTGACGAGGTCTTTCAGATGGAAAGGCTTGGAGAGGATTTTTGCATCCTTCGGCGCCTTGGAATCGGGGTTCAGGGCCACGGCCGCAAACCCGGTGATGAACATGACTTTCAGGTCCGGATCGATCTCGGTGGCGCGGCGCGCCAATTCGATGCCATCCATCTCCGGCATGACAATATCAGTCAGCAGCAGCGAGAACGGCTCTTCGCGCAGCCGCTCATAGGCGCTGGCGCCATTGTCGAAATCGCAGACGTCATATCCGGCGCGCTCCAGGGCTTTCACGAGAAAGCGGCGCATGTCTTCGTCGTCTTCAGCCAGCAGAATTCGTCTCATTGTCCCGTCCGCATGTTGATTGGCACAGGTTGGCGGCAAAGCCGTTAACCATCCTTGCCATATGGGCCCTTCGCGGTAAACAAGCGGTGAAGGTTTCAGCAATTCCTTTGATGATTTTCGGATGATCGCCGCTGCAGTGCGTGCCGCCGCTGGACACGGGCATGGACGGGTGGCAGTTTCACGGCGAAATGGCGATGTGCCCGGAATTGTTTGCAGAAAGCACCACACATCTGATGGAAGCGGAGAAAGGCGGAAAATTCGAACTGCGGATGCCGGACAGGCAGATGCAGCCCTTTGTTTTCAACTCGCCCCACAGCGGCTGCGATTATCCGCCGGACTTTATCGCGGCGAGCCGGCTCAGCGCTCATCAATTGCGTCATTCCGAAGACTGCCATGTTGATGCGCTGTTCAGCGCTGTTCCGGCGCTTGGCGCGCCATTGCTGGCGGCGCGGTTCCCGCGCGCCTGGCTTGACGTCAACCGTGAAGCCTTTGAACTTGATCCGCGCATGTTTTCCGATGCGCTGCCGCCCAATGCCAATATCCGATCGCCGCGCGTGGCAGGCGGACTTGGCGCCATTCCGCGCATCGTCGGCGAAGGTCTGGAGATCTACCGGGGCAGAATACCCTTTGCGGAAGCGCAAGCGCGGCTTGAAAGCACCTACAAGCCCTATCATGAGACCTTGCGGCGGCTTGTGAACCATACCCATGCGCAATTCGGCCTGGCTGTGCTGGTCGATTGCCACTCCATGCCTGGCAGTGTGCGGGCCGGGGTGCGTGGCGAGCGGCCCGATTTCATCATTGGCGACCGGTTTGGCATGGCGGCGGCAAGCGGGCTGAGCGGGCATGCCATCCGCCTCTTGCGCGGCATGGGTTATATGGTCTCGCACAATGCGCCTTATGCCGGCGGTTTCATCACCGAGCACTATGGCAAGCCGGCGCGCGGCTTTCACGCCCTGCAAATCGAAATCAGCCGGCCGCTTTATATGGATGAGCGCAGTTATGAACGTCATGCCGGTTTTGACCGGTTGGCGGCCGATCTGGCGCGGTTTGGGGAGGGCCTCATGCAATGGCGTGATGGCGAAGTGAATCGCCGCTCTATTGCCGCAGAATGACTGGCTGCCAATGGGGTGAAGAAAAGGACCGCGCCGCTTTCACGACGCGGTCAAGTCTAGGGAGGAAACGCCCAAAGGAGGGCATGGACAGGTTGCCCTGTCCGCGCCGGAATCTAAATTGGCCTGCGGTCAAGTCAAGGCGCGTTAAGGCTTTTTCAATCTGCGCCGTCATGGCATTTCGTCACGGGCAGCGAATCGGGAATTGACCATGGACATCGCGGATTTCCTCTTCAAACTGGCCGATGTCGCGGCAAAACAGACATTGCCGCGCTTCCGGACCCGGCACGATGTGGTCAACAAATATACGGTCGGGTTCGATCCGGTTACCGAAGCCGACCGTGAAGCCGAGCGGGCCATCAGGGCGGAAATCAAACGCGCCTTTCCCGGTCACGGCATTATCGGCGAGGAATTCGGCGCGGAAAACGAGCGCGCCGAGCATGTCTGGGTAATTGATCCGATCGACGGCACCCGCGCCTTCATTTCGGGGATTCCGCTGTGGGGAACGCTGGTCGGGCTGATGCGCAACGGCCGGGCGATTGCCGGGGTGATGGCACAGCCGTTTACCGGTGAAATGTATTTTGCCGATGGCAAATCGTCCCGCTACCGGGGGCCAGACGGCGACAAGCTATTGAAGACCAGCAGCGTCAAAACGCTGGGTGACGCCATCCTGTTCACCACTACGCCGGCGCTGTTCAAGGACGACAAGCGTGTCGCCTATGACCGGCTTGAGCAGGCGGTCAAACTGGCCCGCTACGGCACCGATTGCTACGGCTATGCCATGGTGGCGGCGGGCAATGCCGAATTGGTCTGCGAATGCGGTTTGCAGACCTATGATGTTGCCGCCCTTATCCCGATTGTCGAACAGGCCGGCGGGATGATGACGGATTGGAGCGGCGGGCGGGCGGAAAACGGCGGCTTCGTGCTGGCTTCGGCCAATGCCGCCCTGCATGAAGCAGCTATCAGCATACTTGCCGGTTAAGATCAGTAATCGGCGCTCTGGCCGGGGACGAAGGCCAGAAATGCGGCGAGCGCCTGCTCGCGGTAGCGGTCTTCTTCCTGGAGCAATTCGTGGCGCGAGCCGTCCACGGTAACCAGCGCGCCCGAGCGCAGCCGCCGGGCATAGTCCTCGATTGCGGAATTGGCGACCACCGTATCGGCGCCTGCGGCAATGAACAGGATGGGGATGTGGATGCGGGCGATGAAATCCGGGTCGCTCACCTTGCGGATGGCGCGGACCGCCGCATCAATCCAGCCAAAAGTTGGTCCGCTGAGCGCCAGTTCCGGGGCTTGGCCGCGCAGCGCCTGATTGCGCTCGTAGCGGCGGAAATCGCCGGTCAACACATTGGTGGCAAACGGTTCAGGCACGAATTTCCTGCGTTGCGCATAGGCCTTGCCGAATCCGATCATTTTCATCAACCGCATGGCGAAGGTGAACAGGCCGCGCGGCACATTGCGGGCCGGGAAATCCAGGAGCGGCGCCATCAGCACCATGCGGCGCACGCGGTTGATGAGGGCGGGCGCAGCCAAAAGGGCCACCAGCGAGCCGGTGGAATGGCCGAGGATGAAAAACGGCCCGGTGCAATCAGCAAGGATGACCGCATCGAAAAAACTGTCCAGATCAGTGGCATAGTCGTCGAAACTGCCGACATGACCGCGGTGGATATCGCCGCCGGTGCGGCCGGAAAATCCCTGGCCGCGCAGATCCATGATGGCGGCGGCAAAGCCTGAGGCTTGCAGGGCGGCAATGGTCTCGAAATATTTTTCGATGGTTTCGTTGCGGCCGCTCAGGATGATGACCGTTCCCTTGAAGGGGCGCACGATCGTCGAAAAAACCGCATAGCGGATGGGCAAGCCGTCAAAACTCAGGAAAAATCCGGCTTTGCCCAAGGGCGGCACAGCATTGCCTGGGATTTCGGTGAGATGGAATTGCATGAAACGGGGCGACCTGAGCGGGCGGAGAGCCCCATGTGATAGGCGAGGCTCAGGCGAAATGCAAAGGCGAAGGACGCGGACCGGCACTCGCGGGGGGCTCGTGCCGGTCCGCCCGGCGCCGGCGGAAGGGACGTTGCACCTTCGCCGGAGCGGCCGGATTTTAGTCCGCCGCCGTCCTTGCATCGAAGACTAGGCGATACTGGCTGAACGGCAGCCGAAGGGCTGGTTCACCTGCGGTTCACAAGCGTTAATGAGCGGCAACACGCTGGCCCTTGAAACCGGCTCCCGCCATTCCCAAATCATCACTGCGGCTGCCGGATCGGGGCCGCTGGACGACCCGAAAGCGCCAAACGGGCTTTCCCCGCTGTCCACACGCACCACACGTTGCTCACAGGAGAACACCATGCGTCACGTTGATTTTTCACCGCTTTATCGCTCGACCGTCGGTTTTGACCGGCTGTTTTCCATGCTGGATTCGCTTGCCCAGCCCGAAGGCGCCCAGGCCGGCGCGCAGAGCTATCCGCCCTACAACATCGAGCGGACCGGCGAGGATTCCTACCGCATCACCATGGCCGTCGCCGGATTCTCGGATGCCGAAATCCAGATCGAGGCGCACCGCAACAGCCTGACTGTCACCGGCGAAAAACTCGCCGAAGAAGAAGGCAAGACCACCGAATACCTCTATCGCGGCATTGCCGGGCGTTCGTTCGAGCGGCGTTTCCAGCTTGCCGACCATGTCGAGGTCAAGGGCGCGGAGCTGAAGAACGGCCTGCTTCACATTGAATTGAAGCGCAACATTCCCGAAGAGATGAAACCGCGCAAGATCGCCATTGCGGCTGCTCAGGGCAAGCCGGCAAAGCAGATCGAAGCGAAGACCGCTGCATGACCTGACTGCCACATTGATGGCTGAACACAGGCGGCGTCCGGCAACGGACGCCGCTTTCCTTTGTGAGCTGTCACATCCGGCGGCGGGCGAGCAGGGCGTCAACCGACAACAGGCCGGCGCCTTTCAAGGCCAGAAATACCAGCGGAACAGTCCAAAGCAGGCGCTGATCGAGGATCACGGCATCGGGAAAACGGTCGAACCAGCCGCCGATCGTTGCCGCATCCACCTTGTGGACGGTGACATCCACCAGCGTCTGCACCGCAATGAAGCCAAGCATGCCGAGCGCGGCAATCCGCGTGAACAGGCCAAGCACGATCATCAGCGGCAGGATGAATTCGGCATAGGTGCCGAGATGAACGATCAGGCCCCAGGGCAGGAAGGCGACAGCGGACACATCCCCGCCGGCGGCATCCACGGCGGGCAGGGCGATCTGGTAATAGGCGCCATCCTGCACGGAGAACACGCCAAGGCCCTCGCCGACTTTCGTGCGGAAGGACGAATAGAAATACATCCAGAGCACGGCGGCAAAGGCAAATCGGGCGACAAGCCCGCCCAGCCAGCGGTCACCCATGCGCTCCAGCCAGCCAAAGACGGCATGATGCAGGCTGATGAGTCTCGAAATTATCGCGTTCATGCGGCGTCCTCAGGCGGATTGGAGGTGATGATTTCGGCAAAGGCGCCGGCCTGAAAGGCGGAAGCCAGCGCTTTGGACAAGTCAAATTCCGGCGCAGCCCCCACTGCAGATTCGGCGGCTTCGGCAAGCATGCCGCCTGCAGCGAGGCTCTCGAAGAAAGCGGCGGCGCCCGGCGGCAGGATACGCAATTCGACTTCCAACCCGGCGCGCGTGATGAAGGCGTCTTCGCCATGGGTCAGATCGGCATCGCCGATCCCGTGGCCGGCGCGCAGCCTGCTGACCAGCGTGGCGGCAGGAAATGCCGAGCGCAGCAAGCGGAATGCCGGATGCATGACAAAACGCACGCTTCCCAGTTCATCCGGATTGATTTCGGCGAGCCGCGCCGGATCAAGCGGCAGGCAATCGGCGGCATGAAAGGCATCCAGCCAGGCGCGTTCGGTTCGCGCCATGTCCGGCAGGTGCGGGAGATTGGCGACAGGCGGGAAGGTTTCAAGAAAGCCAGCGAAATCAGAGCCGTATTCAAACAGGAGTTTTGACTTCGGCGGATTGGCCCGCAGGTAGGTAAGGGCCAGCGCCCGGAAAAAGTCAGGACCAACGAGGGCTTGCACCGCCGGAAATATTTCACCGAGCGCTACGGCGATGCTGTGCGAGACATTGTTGCGGTAGACCGCATAGCGCTTGATGGCAGATCCGGCGACAAGGCCAGGAACCGGCGCTTCAGGGTTCAACAGCCCCGCAGCGAATTCGCCAGCGAAATCCGCATTGTATGGATCAGGCTGCAGCATGGCGCTGATCCTGATGCCGCGCCATGATGGAGGCTGCGGCTGCCGCTTCGGCAGCCAGCACCGGCCAGGCCGGAATATCGGCGTCCCATTCAATCAGCGTCGGGCGCGGACCGGCGCGCGCAATAACCGATTCATATAGACGCCAGACCGGATCGGCGACCGGGCGGTCATGGCTGTCGATCAGCAAGGGCGCTCCGTCGTCGTCGGACTGGACATCATGCCCCGCCAAATGGATTTCGCCGACAAGAGCCAGCGGGAAGGCATCCAGGTAAACTTCCGCTGACATTTTGTGATTGGTCGCCGAAACAAAGACGTTGTTGATGTCGAGCAGCAGGCCGCAGCCGGTGCGACGGGCAATTTCCCCGATGAAGTCGGTCTCCAGCCAATCCGTTTGCGCAAAGCGCAGATAGGCAGAGGGGTTTTCCAGAAGGATTTTGCGGCCGATCACTGTTTGCATACGGTCGATGTGCGCGCAGACATGGGCGAGCGTCGCATTCGTGTAGGGCAGCGGCAGAAGGTCGTTGTAATAGCGGTCGTCATGGGTTGACCATGCGAGATGCTCGGAGACCAGAGCCGGTTCGTAACGCTCGACCAATGCCTTGAAGCGGGCAAGATGGGTCTCATCCAGCGGGTCCGGCCCGCCGATGGACATGCAGACGCCGTGCAGCGAGACCGGATAATCGCGGCGGATCTCGGCGAGCAGGGCATGCGGCACGCCACCCGCGCCCATATAGTTTTCGGCGTGGATTTCAAAAAACCCGGTGGCGGCGGGGCTTTGCCGGATGGCATGGATATGATCCGGCTTGAAGCTGGTCCCGGTCGCCGAGGCGACCGGGAATGCGGGAAAGCGCGGCACAGACGTGAAGACGGGGGTGTCCTGCATCATCGCCTCGATTTCCGGATCATTTGGCAGATCAGGCCGGGAGATCGCGGGTCAGCGGCTCGAGCGAGCCCTTGCGGTCGCCTTCAGCGGACATGCCGACGCAGGTGCCCGCATCAACATATTTCCAGGAATTGCCCTGAAAATCGACCTTGGAGGTGCCTGCACAGGTGGTGCCGGGGCCCGCGGCGCAATCATTCTTGCCGGCCATGGCGATGCCGTAGCACTTTTCCTTGTCGGCAGCGACGGCGTCCGTGGTCATCAGGACCGAACCGGCCGAAAGGGCGGAAGCCACGGCGCTGGCAAGGAATGCGCCGGAAAGAAGGGTCTTTGCAGTCATGGGATATCTCCTTGGTCTGTTTGAAAATCGCGCCGGTTTGTTCCGGCAAGTGACCAATCCCAAATCGGCCCTTCATTTGGAAATCACCGCTGCGTCATCGAAGGTCAACAACGCGTGATCGATTGTTGAACGCTGCGTTCAGGAAATCAGCGCGGCAAACCGGTCAATTTCCGCTTCGGTGGTGGCGAAACTCGTCACCAGCCGTATGAGCACGCGGTCAGTGCCATCAGTCAGCGCAACGGCTGTCGGCCCATGCCAATCGGCAAAAACAGCGCCTGATGCGCGAAGTTTCCCGGCCAGTTCGCGGCTGACCAGGGCAAAAACTTCATTGGCCTCGGGTTGCCAGCCGAGCGTGGCCCTGGGCGAGGCATCAATGGCGCGGGCCAGCCGGGCCGCCATGGCGTTGGCATGCGATGCGGTTTCCAGCCAAAGTCCATTCGCCAGGTAGGCGTTGAATTGTGCAGCGATAAACCGGGATTTCGAAAACAGCTGCGCGCCGCGCTTGCGCAGGAAAGGCATGTCGGCGGCCTTGGCCGGATCGAAAAAGATCACCGCCTCGGCGCACCAGCAGCCGTTCTTGGTGCCGCCGAACGACAGGACATCGACGCCAGCTTTCCAGGTCATCTCGGCGGGCGAACAGCTCAGGCTGACAAGCGAATTGGCAAAGCGCGCGCCGTCCATGTGCAGCGGCAGTCCGTGTTGGCGGGCCAGTGCGGAAATGGCGGCGATTTCGGCCAGCGAATGGACGGTGCCGGCTTCGGTCGCCTGGGTGAGCGTGATTGCGGCGGGTTGGCCGCCATGCACGAAGGCCGCCGGATAACGCCGGATTGCTGCGTCCAGCGCCGCAGGGTTCATCTTGCCGAGCGGGCCTTCGACCGGGCAAAGCCTGCCGCCGCCGGAAAACCATTCCGGCGCGCCGCATTCATCCTCGATTACATGCGCCTCGCGGTGGGCAAAGGTGACGCCGCCGGGCTTGGCAAAGGCGGACAGCGCCAGCGCATTGGCAGCTGTGCCGGTGCCGACAAAGAATACCGACACCTCGCGTTCAAACAACGCACTGATCGTCTCGATTGCCGCGCGGTCAACATCGCTTGCGCCATAGGCCGGGGCAAAGCCCTGAGCGGCTGCGCCCAGCGCTTCGGCGATTTTGGGATGGGCGCCAGCCCAATTGTCAGATGCGAAGTTCATGCGGCATTCCTTTGCAAATCTGCATCAGGGGTGACAAAATGGCGAGCATTGCGCAAGGGCAGAAAACCAAGCCTGGCAAATGACTGGCCGCACAAGGCACGGTCAGGACAGCGCGGCAAATTGCCTGTCTGCCGCCTTTGAATCTTCGCCCGGCCATCTTGTGCGCACGCCGCATTTCTGCCATACGTTAACTAGGACAGTATTGCTGTCTTATCTGACGTGCATGACAGGCTGGACACGCGTTGAAACCGCTGCCCGGCCATTCGCATGCCGGGAGAATCAATCGATTGAAATGCACCGCATGCGGTGCAAGGGCGGAGGAAGACCGATGACGATGCGCACGCCATCCCGGAACGGCCAGCCAGCGGCGGCTTCCCAAACCGCGTCTTACGGGCTGCCCGCCGCCCAGGGCCTCTACGATCCGCGCCATGAACATGATGCCTGCGGCGTCGGTTTCATCGCCAACATGAAGGGCGTGAAGTCGCACCAGATCGTGGCCGATGGCCTGTTCATGCTTGAAAATGTCACCCATCGCGGCGCTGTCGGCGCCGATCCGCTGATGGGCGATGGCGCGGGCATTCTGGTTCAGGTTCCCGACCGCTTCTTTCGCGCGGAAATGGCTGCCGCCGGCATCACCCTGCCTGAGGCCGGCCAATATGGCGTCGGTCATTTGTTCATGCAGCAGGACGCTGCCATGCGGGCGCATGCCGAGGAGATCATCGCCGAGGCCGCCAGGTCCGAAGGCATGCCGCTGATAGGCTTCCGCGACGTGCCGGTTGACAATTCCAGCCTTTCGACAGCGCCGCATATTGCCGCTTCCGAACCGGTCCATCGCCAGGTTTTCATCGGCCGGCCTGCTGACATCACCGATGACGAAGTGTTCGAGCGCCGTCTCTACCTGCTGCGCAAGGTCATATCCGGGCGCGTCTATGCTGAAACACAGGGCCGCGACAACGGTTTCTATATCGTGTCGATGTCGGCGCGGACCATTGTCTACAAGGGCATGTTCCTGGCCTATCAGGTGAAGGATTATTACAAGGACCTGTCTGATCCGCGTTTTGAATCGGCGCTGGCGCTCATTCACCAGCGGTTCTCGACCAACACCTTCCCGTCATGGAAGCTGGCGCACCCATACCGGATGGTCGCGCACAATGGCGAAATCAACACGCTGCGCGGCAATGTAAACTGGATGGCGGCGCGCCAGGCCTCGGTTGATTCCGACCTGTTCGGCAATGACATCGAAAAGCTGTGGCCGATTTCCTACGAGGGACAATCGGATACGGCCTGCTTTGACAATGCGCTCGAATTCCTATGGCAGGGCGGCTATTCGCTAACCCATGCCATGATGATGCTGATCCCCGAAGCCTGGGCCGGCAACAAGCTGATGGCCGAGGACCGCAAGGCGTTTTACGAATACCATGCCGCGCTGATGGAGCCATGGGACGGCCCGGCGGCAGTCGCCTTCACCGATGGCCGCCAGATCGGCGCGACACTCGACCGCAACGGCCTCAGGCCTGCCCGTTACATTGTCACCGACGATGACCGGGTGGTCATGGCCTCGGAAGCCGGCGTGTTGCCGGTTCCTGAAGAGCGCATCATCAAGAAGTGGCGGCTACAGCCCGGCCGCATGCTGCTGATCGATCTGGCCAAGGGCCGCATCATCGCCGACGACGAGATCAAGGCGGAAATCGCCGGCATGCACCCCTATGAACAATGGCTGAAGAACACGCAGCTGATCCTCGAGGATCTGGCTCCGGTGGAACCGGGCGCATTGCGCAATGACGTGAGCCTGCTCGACCGCTGCCAGGCCTTTGGCTACACGCAGGAAGACACGCGCATCCTGATGGCGCCGATGGCGACAATCGGCCAGGAAGCAACAGGCTCGATGGGCACCGATACGCCGATTTCGGCCATGTCGGACAAGTCCAAGCTGCTCTACACCTATTTCAAGCAGAACTTTGCGCAGGTCACCAATCCGCCGATCGATCCGATCCGCGAAGAACTGGTGATGAGCCTGGTCTCGTTCATCGGCCCGCGCCCGAACCTTCTGGATCACAAGGGCGCTTCACGGCGCAAGCGGCTGGAAGTGCGCCAGCCGATCCTGACCAATGGCGATCTCGAGAAGATCCGTTCCATCGGCTACACCGAAGACCGCTTCGACACCAAGACGCTGGATACGACTTTCGCGTCGACGCTGGGCGCGCCGGGCATGGCGGGCGCGCTTGACCGGCTGTGCGAACGGGCCGAGGC
>JBATMU010000058.1:0-19596 GCA_049289995.1 Rhizobiaceae bacterium
TGCGCGAGATCGGCTATATCGTGCCCGAAGGCCCGGCCTTTGCGGTCAATACGCAGAATGTCGATCCGGAAATCGCCGTGGTCGCCGGTCCGCAATTGGTCGTGCCGGTCATGAATGCCCGCTATGCGCTCAACGCCGCGAATGCGCGCTGGGGCTCGCTCTATGATGCCCTTTATGGCACCGACGCCATTTCCGCCGAGGGCGGCGCGGAAATCACCAAGGGCTACAATCCGTTGCGCGGCGCAAAAGTCATCGCCTGGGCAAAGGCCTTTCTCGACGCCAGCGCGCCTTTGGCGGGCGGTTCCTGGGCCGATGTCACCGGCCTTTCCGTGCAAGACGGCCTGCTTCTCGCCAAGACCGCGCAGGGCGTGACCGGGCTTGCCGATCCGGGCCAGCTCAAGGGCTTCCGCCAGCCGTCCGATGACCTCGCTTCGGTGTTGCTCGCCACCAATGGCATGCACGCTGAAATCATCATTGACCGCACCCACGCCATCGGCCGCACCGATCCGGCGGGAATGGCCGATCTGGTGCTCGAATCAGCGCTGACCACCATTCAGGACTGCGAGGATTCGGTGGCTGCCGTCGATGCCGAAGACAAGGTCATCGTCTATCGCAACTGGCTCGGCTTGATGAAGGGTGACCTGACCGAAACCGTGGAAAAGGCCGGCAAGACCTTTGTCCGCCGCCTCAATCCGGACCGTTCCTTCACCGCTCCTGACGGCTCAACGCTCACGCTGCCTGGCCGCGCGCTGATGCTGGTGCGCAATGTCGGCCACCTGATGACCAATCCGGCCATCACCGACCGCGACGGCCATGAAGTGCCCGAAGGCCTGATGGACGCCATGGTCACCGGCCTGATCGCCCTGCATGACATCGGCGCCAACGGCCGCCGCGCCAATTCGCGGGCCGGATCGATGTATGTGGTCAAGCCCAAAATGCATGGCCCCGATGAAGTGGCTTTTGCGTCCGAGATTTTCACCCGGGTCGAGCAAGCCCTCGGCATGGCGCCCAACACCATCAAGATGGGCATCATGGACGAGGAGCGCCGCACCACCGTCAACCTCAAGGAATGCATCCGCGCCGCAAAAGACCGGGTGGTCTTTATCAACACCGGCTTCCTCGACCGCACCGGCGACGAGATGCACACCTCGATGGAAGCCGGACCGATGATCCGCAAGGGCGACATGAAACAGGCCGCCTGGATACAGGCCTATGAAGCCTGGAATGTCGATACCGGCCTTGAATGCGGCCTGGCCGGACATGCGCAGATCGGCAAGGGCATGTGGGCCATGCCCGATCTGATGGCCGCCATGCTTGAACAGAAGATCGCCCATCCGAAAGCAGGCGCCAACACCGCCTGGGTGCCGTCACCGACCGCAGCCACGCTGCATGCCACCCACTATCACCGCGTCAATGTGAAAGCTGTTCAGGTCGGATTGAAATCCCGCGCCAAGGCGAAACTGACCGACATTCTCTCGGTGCCGGTCGCCGTCCGGCCAAACTGGACGCCCGATGACATCCAGCGCGAACTCGACAACAATGCCCAAGGCATATTGGGCTATGTCGTGCGCTGGGTCAGTCAGGGCGTCGGCTGCTCGAAAGTGCCGGACATCCATGATGTCGGCCTGATGGAAGACCGCGCCACGCTGCGCATTTCCGCCCAGCACATCGCCAATTGGCTGCATCACAAGATCTGCTCGGAGCGCCAGGTGATGGAGACGCTCAAGCGCATGGCCGAAGTTGTCGACCAGCAGAATGCCGGGGATCCGTTTTACCTGCCGATGGCCCCGGATTTTGACTCGTCCATCGCCTTTGCCGCCGCCTGCGATCTGGTCTTCAAGGGCCGCCAGCAGCCCAATGGCTATACCGAGCCGGTCCTGCATGCCCGCCGCCTTGAACTGAAGGCGCGGCTGGCCGGTTGATCCGCTTGCCCGCAGACGCCAATGTCGTCTAAGGCAAGACATGCTGCTGGCCTTGGACACATCGTCAAACACCTGCGCGGTCTCGGTCTCCGATCCGGAAACCGAGCTTGCGCGCTCGGTGACATCCCTGGCGACCGGCCATGCCGCCAGGCTCATGGCAGCCATTGACGAGGCGCTTGCTGCCGCCGGCTGCACCTACAAGCAATTGACCCGCATTGGCGTTGCCGAGGGCCCGGGCTCGTTCACCGGCCTCAGGATCGGCATCGCCGCCGCGCGTGGCCTGTCTTTGGCGCTTGGTATTCCGGCAGTCGGCGTTTCGACGCTGGCTGCACTTGCCGCTCAGGCGCAACAAGCATTTCCCGGCGAAACGGTGCTGGCGCTGATCGACGCCCATCGCGGCGAAATCTACGCAGGCCTGTTCGGGCCGGATGGCACTCCTGTTGGCGAAGCCCGCGCCGCGTCGATCGCCGAAGCCCGCCAATGGGCGTCCGAAAGCGGTGCAATCCTGTCCGGCAGCGGTGCGGCGCTCATTGCCGAAGGACTCGGCGGAGCGCGCATCGCCTTCGGTGCGGCCTCTGCCGATATTGGTGTTATCGCCGCCATCGCCGCATCGGCAAAACCAACCGGCATGCGGCCCGGCCCGGTCTATTTGCGCAAGCCCGACGCCAAGACCCAGGCTGGCTTTGCCGTGGAGCGCATACCGGCATGATCAGCTTTTCTCTCCCCGGATTCCGCAAGCGCGAATTCATCATCGGCGAACTCGGGCGCGACGACAGCCCTGCCATGGCTCGGCTGCATGAAGAGGGCTTTTCCCGGCCGTGGAGCGACGGCGAGTTCGCGCAATTGCTGGCGCAGGACCAGGTTTTCGGCTTCGCCGCCCGCATCGAAGGCGCGGGCAATGCCCCGCCTGCCGGTTTTGTGCTGGCCCGGCTTGCGGCAGGCGAGGCGGAAATCCTCACATTGTGCGTTGCAAAAAGCCATCGCCGCGCCGGGCTTGGCCGCCGCCTGCTCGATGCCGTGCTGCGCAGCCTGCATGCGGCGCGTGCCGAGGAGCTGTTTCTCGAGGTTGACGAGACCAATGCGCCCGCTCTGGCGCTCTATCGTCGGCTCGGCTTTCAGGAGAAGGGTCGGCGTCCCGGCTATTATGCCGGCCCTGATGGCAAGAAATCGGCAGCGCTTGTCATGCGGCTTGATCTTCGCTAGCGATTTTCAATCGGACAATTTCGGATGGTCTCATGCTCGGGCGGATAAGGGCCTTTTCGGCGCTCGGGCTGGCGGCACTGGTGACGCCGCCAATGGTGCTGGTGCAGATCGTCATCCTGAAGACTGGTTTGGGCCGTCCGGCGCTGCTGCCGATGCTTTGGCACCGTTTTGTGCTCAAGCTGCTCGGCTTCCGGCTTACGGTTCATGGCGAAATGGCGAAAGTGCGGCCCTTGCTGATCGCAGCAAACCACATTTCCTGGACCGACATCATGGTTGCCGGCTCGCTTGGCGAGGTGGCCTTTGTTGCGAAATCCGAAGTGGCGTCGTGGCCGGCCATCGGACCGCTGGCGAAACTCAGCCGCACGGTCTTTGTCGAACGCGAACGCAAGGCGCGCGCCGGAACGCAGGCCGGCGAGCTTGCCGGGCGGCTGTCAGCGCGCGAAGCCATGGTGCTGTTCGCCGAAGGCTCGACCGCCGATGGCAACATGCTGCTGCCGTTCAAGAGTTCGCTGTTTGGCGCGGTGCAGATGGCGCAAGGCGAACCGGCCTTCGTGCAGCCGGTGACCATTGCCTATACCCGCCTGCACGGCATGCCCATGGGCCGCCAGCATCGCGTTCATGCCTCCTGGATCGGCGACCGCGTTCTTCTGCCCCATATCATGGCGCTCTTGTCCGAGGGCGGTGTTGATGTGGAAGTTCATTTTCACGAACCCATCGACGCCGGGCCCGGGCAATCGCGCAAGGCGCTCGCCAGCCAGGCCGAACGGGTCATCGCCGATCAGCTTGGGCGCACGTTACGCGCGCGGTAGAAGGGTATTTCCGCCTGTCCCTTGGCCGGTTTTTGCAGTATGAGCCCGCCAATGACCCTTGATCCTGCCGCCGAAACGCGTTCCGCACCTGTCCGCAAGGTCTTCATCAAGACCTATGGCTGCCAGATGAATGTCTATGATTCCCAGCGCATGGCCGATGCGCTGGCGGCCGAGGGCTATGGTCAGTCCGACCGGCTCGAAGACGCCGATTTGGTCCTGCTCAATACCTGCCATATCCGCGAAAAGGCCGAAGACAAGGTGTTTTCCGCGCTCGGCAAACTCAAGGAAATGAAGGCGAAGCGCCTCGATGAAGGCCGCCCCCTGCTGGTTGGCGTGGCGGGCTGTGTGGCGCAGGCTGCCGGCCGCGAATTGATGGCCCGCGCCTCGGGCGTTGATCTGGTCATCGGCCCGCAGGCCTATCACCGGCTTGGCGGGGCAGTCGTGCGGGCGCTGGCCGGCGAGCGCGTGCTGGAAACCGATTTCGCCGTCGAAGACAAATTCAACCAGCTTCCCGCGCCTGCTGCAAATGTCACCCGCACGCGCGGCGTCTCGGCTTTCCTGACCATCCAGGAAGGCTGCGACAAGTTCTGCACATTCTGCGTGGTTCCCTATACGCGCGGCTCGGAATCCTCGCGTCCCGCAGACCGCATCATTGCCGAAGCCGAACGGCTGGCGGCGGCCGGCGTGCGCGAACTCACGCTGCTTGGCCAGAACGTCAATGCCTGGTCGGGGCAAGCTCCCGGCGGCGGCACATGGCGGCTGGGGCGGCTGCTGGCGCAGCTGGCGGAGATTCCCGGCATTGCGCGGCTGCGCTACACCACCAGCCATCCGCGCGACATGGACGATGAACTGATCGCCATGCACCGCGACCTGCCTGCGCTGATGCCCTATCTGCACCTGCCGGTGCAAAGCGGATCCGACCGCATTCTCAAGGCCATGAACCGCCGCCACAAGGCAGTCGATTACCGCCGCCTTGTTGACCGCATCCGCACCGCAAGGCCGGATATTGCGCTGTCTGGCGATTTCATCACCGGCTTTCCCGGTGAGACGGAA
This sequence comes from Rhizobiaceae bacterium, assembly GCA_049289995.1. Lineage (GTDB taxonomy): Bacteria > Pseudomonadota > Alphaproteobacteria > Rhizobiales > Rhizobiaceae > JBATMU01. Next base: position 4,988 of record JBATMU010000058.1, read on the forward strand.
GCGGATTTTCGGGCGACACTCAAACTGGTTGAAGATATCGGCTACGCGGCGGCCTATACGTTCCGCTATTCGCCACGGCCCGGCACGCCTGCAGCGGCCATCGAAGACCTGACGCCTGACGCCGAACAGCGGGACCGTCTTTACCGGCTGCAGGCGCTGATCGCCGCCCAGCAGACTTCATTCGCCAAATCGCTTGTCGGCTCTGAATGCGATGTTTTGGTTGAAAAGCCCGGTTTGCGGCCCGGTCAGAAAGTTGGCCGCTCGCCTTGGCTGCAGCCTGTTATTTTGGATGAAAGTGACAAGGAAATCGGTGACATTGTCAGGGTGCGAATCACCGGGACCGGGACCAATTCGCTATATGGCGAAGCGGTCTGAATGAGCGGCCCGGAAAAGCTGGCAGGCAAGGAGAGACGGTTGAACGCCCCATCCCGAGTGAATGCGCCGGCTGCCGGCGCCTCCGACATGGCCCACCTCGTTCTGACCTTCGACAACAACAAGCTTGCCTCGGCCCTTTACGGCCAGTTTGACGAAAACATCGCCCGCATCGAACAAAAGCTTGGGCTCGATATCCGGTCAAAGGGCAATGAACTGGCCATTCGCGGCGAACCGGTTGCCGCCGACCAGGCTCGGCGGGCGTTGGACTATCTTTATGGCCTCTTGCAGAAAACCGGCCATATCGCCCAATCCGATGTCGATGGCGCGGTGCGCATGGCCATTGCCGCCGACGACCAGCTGACCCTGCCGACCATGGAAAAGAAGGGCAAGATGGCCGCAGCGCAGATTTCGACCCGCAAGCGCACCATTCATGCCCGCACCCCCAATCAGGACGCCTATATGCGGGCGTTGGAGCGGTCGGAACTGGTGTTCGGCATCGGCCCGGCCGGAACCGGCAAGACCTACCTGGCGGTCGCCCATGCCGCCATGCTTCTGGAGCGCGGCCTGGTCGAGCGCATCATCCTGTCTCGCCCGGCAGTGGAGGCCGGCGAACGGCTCGGCTTCCTGCCCGGCGACATGAAGGAAAAGGTCGATCCCTATCTGCGGCCGCTCTATGACGCGCTCTACGACATGATGCCCGGCGACAAGGTTGAACGCGCCATCGGCGCTGGCGTCATCGAGATCGCCCCGCTCGCCTTCATGCGCGGCCGCACGCTTGCCCATGCCGCCGTCATTCTCGACGAGGCCCAGAACACCACCTCGATGCAGATGAAGATGTTCCTGACCCGGCTCGGCGAAAACTCGCGCATGATCGTCACCGGCGATCCGAGCCAGATCGACCTGCCGCCCAATGCCAAATCCGGGCTGGTCGAGGCGCAGCGCGTTCTGACCGGAGTGCCGGGCATCATCACCGTGCGCTTCACCGAAAAGGACGTGGTGCGCCATCCGCTGGTTGCCGAAATCGTCTCCGCCTATGACCGCGATGACAAGGGTCCGCGCCATCCGGAAGAGACGCCCAATGGGTGAAGCCGGGCCCTTGCCCGTCTCATTGGCCCTGTCCGTTCACAAACGCGGCTGGCCGAAAAAAAGCGAGCTGGCGGTCCTGTCCCGCCGCGCCATTGCCGCCGCCTGCGCCGAAACCGGATTTCCGGCCAAGCGGCCCCGCCCGGAATTGTCGGTGGTCTTTTCCGGCGATGATGAAATCCGCAGCCTCAATGCCGGATGGCGCGGCAAGGACAAGCCGACCAATGTCCTGTCTTTCCCGGCCATGTCATGGCCCGGCCCGCATGCGCCGCCGCCGCTTCTGGGCGATATCGTGCTGGCGCTGGAGACGGTCACTGCCGAGGCCGAAAGCGAAGCCAAGACGTTTCCTGACCATCTGGCACACCTATTGGTGCATGGCTTCCTGCATTTGTGCGGCCATGACCATGAAACCCGGGAAGATGCCGAAAAGATGGAAGCGCTGGAGCGCGCCATCCTGGCCCGCCTTGCCATCGCCGACCCTTATGCGCTAACGGGTGATCCGGACTGACATGGCAAACGACACCGACAAGCGAACTGTGGACGATTCCGCCCGGCCTGCTCCGGACGATGACAGGCCGCGCGCGCGGCTGATTGACCGCGTCTCGTCGTTCTTCCGCCAGCGCAGCGAATCCAGCCTGCGCGAAAACCTTGAAGACGCCCTGTCTGAAGACGTGGCCGGAACCGAGGCTTTTTCGGCATCCGAACGCGCCATGCTCAACAACATCCTGCGGCTGCGCGAAGTCCGCGTCGAAGACGTGATGATCCCGCGCGCCGACATCAAGCCGGTGGAAATATCCGCCACGCTTGGCCAGCTTCTGGTGCTGTTTGAGGAATTTGGCCATTCGCGCATGCCGGTCTATGCCGATACGCTTGATGATCCGCGCGGCATGATTCATTTCCGCGATGTGCTGGCCCATCTGACCCGTTCGGCCCGCCAGAAAAAGAAGACCCGCAAGGCTGATCCGGCCGGCACGGGCCTCGATCTCGGCGCCGTTGACCTGACCAGGCCGATAGGCAGCCTGGCGCTCATCCGCCCGGTGCTGTTCGTGCCGCCCTCCATGCTCGCCTCCGAATTGATGGCGCGCATGCAGGCCGCCCGCATCCAGATGGCGCTGGTGATCGATGAATATGGCGGCACCGATGGTCTGGTGTCGCTGGAAGACATTGTCGAAATGGTCGTTGGCGACATCGAAGACGAGCATGATGACGACGAACCGATGATTTCGCGGGCTGGCGACGGCATCTATCTGGTCGATGCGCGTGCTGAAATCGACGAAGTTGCGCAGTTGATTGGCGAGGCGTTCAAGGCCGAGGAGCATGTCGAGGATGTCGATACGATCGGCGGCATGATCATCAACTCGCTTGGGCGGGTTCCGGCCCGCGGCGAAGTCGTCCAGGCCATTCCTGGCTTCGAGTTTCACGTGCTGGACGCGGACGCCCGCCGCATCAAGCAGGTGCGCATTGTGCAATCCCGTGCCGATGAGCCGCGCCGGAAGACGCCGCGCGCCCCGCAGGCCTGACGCCGCGTTGGCAACCGGCAAACCGCTCCCATTTGGCCGCTCCCATTTGGCCGCATCATGATCTAAACCCGTATCATCGATTCGCTGTCACCGGCTGGATGTGTTGATTTGATCAATTTGGAGCGTCTGGCTGGCCGGATCATCCTGCTTTCGGGCTGGAGACGTTCACTTGCCGCCTGGCTTGCCGGTGCGCTGGCGGTACTGGGCCAGCCGCCTGCCGATTTTTTTGCCGCCTGCCTCATCTCTTTTCCGGTTCTGGTGCTGCTGCTTGACGGCACCGCAGCCCCTGCAGGCGCAGGCGTATTGCGGCGCATGGCGCCGGGCTTTGCCGTCGGTTGGTGGTTTGGCTTCGGCTATTTCATGGCGGGCCTGTGGTGGATCGGCAATGCGCTGCTGGTCGATTCGGCAGCCTTTGCCTGGGCGCTGCCATTGGTCATTTTGGCGCTTCCCGCTGCGCTGGCCTTGTATTTCGGCCTGGCGGCAGCGCTTGCCCGGCTTGTCTGGCGCCATGATCTCGGACGGCTGTTTGCGCTCGCCGCCGCCTTTGGCCTGACCGAATGGCTGCGCGGCGTGCTGTTCACCGGGTTTCCATGGAATGCTGTTGGGCAGGCGGCCATGCCGTCACCGGTCATGATGCAGTCTGCAGCCCTTGTCGGCCTCAACGGCATGAACGCCCTGGCCGTGTTTGTTTTTTCCTCGCCGGTTTTGCTGCTTTCCAAGGGCCGCATGCGCCTCGGCCTGCTGTTGGCGCTGGCGCTTGTCACGGCGCATGGCGTGTTTGGCCAGGTCCGGCTTGGCCGCTCCTTGCCGCCGGTCAAAGCGCTCGCCCTGCGCATTGTTCAGCCGTCCACCAGCCTGGACCCGATTGTCAACGCTGCGGCCCGCGAGCGCATTTTCCAGGATCATCTTGACCTTACGGCCCGCAAACCGGAAACCGGGCAGACTGCGCCGGCTCTGGTGATCTGGCCGGAAACCGCCATTCCCTATCTGTTTGAAGAGCGTCCGCAGGCGCTCGCCCAGATCGCTGATGTGCTGGGTGAGAATCAGATCCTGCTGACCGGCGCGGTGCGCACGGAAGGCCAGTCCCCGCAGCGCTACAGCAATTCGGTGCTGATGATTGGCGGCAATGGTGAAATCCTTGACGCCGCCGACAAGGTCCATCTGGTGCCGTTCGGTGAATATTTGCCGTTTGGCGAATTGCTCGGCCGGTTCGGGCTGGATGAAGTGGTCCAGACGCCAGGCGGCTTTTCAGCCGCCTCCAAGCGGACAATCCTCAAAGGGCCGGACGGTGTGCGCCTGCTGCCGCTGATTTGCTATGAAGCGATCTTCCCCGGCGAGGTCGCTGCTGACGCCGCCAAGGCCGACATTCTGGTCAATGTGACCAATGACACCTGGTTCGGCAATACACCGGGCCCATGGCAGCATCTGCGCCAGGCTCAATTGCGCACTATCGAGACGGGCCTGCCGATGGTTCGGGCCGGCAATAGCGGCCTGTCGGCGGTGATCGATGCGCGCGGCGTCATCACGGACGGGTTGGCGCTGAATGCCATCGGCGTGCTTGACGCTGACCTGCCGGTTGTACGCGCCGATTTCCTGCGCAGCCGCCATCAGGGCATGGTTTCAGCGCTGCTGATCGCCGGGCTGGCTGCCCTTGCGCTCATGCTGCACGCGGCAGCCGTGCGCCGTTTCGATTGACACGCGTAATTTTAGAACTTCATATTGCAGAACCGGTAATGCATGCCCTGCTTCGGCAAGGGCGGCTGGCGAATGGGGAGCCAGTTCACTGTCGAGTGCCGGCTGATGCCAAGAGAGCCCGTGTCAAGCGGCGAGGAAACCATGATAGAAAACAAAAAGAAACCAAATCCGATCGACATCCACGTAGGCAGCCGGGTCAGGCTTCGCCGCAATATGCTGGGAATGAGCCAGGAAAAACTGGGCGAAAGCCTGGGGATCACTTTCCAGCAGATCCAGAAATACGAGAAGGGCACGAATCGCGTCGGCGCGAGCCGTTTGCAGGCGATAGCGACAATTCTCGCCGTTCCGGTCGCATTTTTCTTTGAAGATGCGCCTGGACCGGATGCCAAGCCACGCGGCTTGGCCGAAGACAACGCTACGGGATATGTCGTTGATTTTCTCAACAGTGCCGAGGGCTTGCAGCTCAACCGGGCTTTCGTGAAAATCAGTGACGCCAAAATCCGGCGGAAAATCATCGACTTGGTGAAAACGCTGGCCGACGGCGACGACGCCTGAAGCGAAGAAGGCTAACGGATGTGACCGGATATCCGCTGCCATGCAAATGGCGGCAGGTGTCCGGCCATATTCTGTTTGCCCCCTGCACTTGAAGCTTGCAGGCAAATTCAGTAACAGGGGCGCGCCTTTTCCGGCCATCACGGCCGTACGTTCAACCGGAAGGAAATCCCGTGGCGCGCGAAAATTACCAGTTCACCAGTGAATCTGTATCCGAGGGTCATCCGGATAAGGTTTGTGACCGGATTTCCGACGAAATCGTCGATCTGGTCTACCGCGAAGCCCGCAAGACCAAGACCGACGAATGGAAGGTCCGCATCGCTTGTGAAACGCTGGCGACCACCAACCGCGTTGTGATCGCCGGCGAAGTGCGCGTTCCAGACAGCCTTTTGAAGAAGGGCAAGGACGGCAAGATCGTCATCAATTCGCGCGGCGAACCAACCATCAACCCTGCAAAATTCAAATCCGTGGCCCGCAAGGCGATTCGCGACATCGGCTATGAGCAGGACGGTTTCCATTGGAAAACCGCCAAGATTGAAGTGCTTTTGCACAGCCAGTCCGCCGATATCGCCAAGGGTGTCGACAATGCCGCCGACCAGCAGGGTGCGGAAGGCGCCGGCGACCAGGGCATCATGTTCGGTTATGCCTGCAATGAAACGCCCGAGCTCATGCCCGCGCCCATCTATTATGCCCACAAGATTCTCGAATTGCTGGCCGCAGCCCGCCATGCCGGCGAAGGTGACGCGGGCAAGCTCGGCCCGGACGCCAAGAGCCAGGTCACCGTGCGCTATGAAAACGGCAAGCCTGCCGCCGTCACCGCCATCGTCGTCTCGACCCAGCATCTCGACGCCAAGTGGAACTCCAAAAAGGTCCGCGACGTGGTCGAGCCTTATGTCCGCAAGGCCCTGGGCGACCTCAAGATCGACAAGGATTGCGCCTGGCACATCAATCCGACCGGCGCCTTTGTCATCGGCGGTCCGGATGGGGATGCCGGGCTGACCGGCCGCAAGATCATTGTGGACACCTATGGCGGCGCGGCCCCGCATGGCGGCGGCGCGTTCTCCGGCAAGGACACCACCAAGGTCGACCGTTCGGCTGCCTATGCGGCGCGTTATCTGGCCAAGAACGTCGTGGCCGCCGGTCTCGCCGACCGCTGCACGATCCAATTGTCCTATGCGATCGGCGTTGCCCAGCCGCTGTCGATCTATGTTGACACGCATGGCACCGGCAAGGTCGGCGAAGCCGCACTTGAAAAAGTTCTGGGCAAGGTCATGGACCTGACGCCGCGCGGCATCCGCAAGCATCTCGACCTTAACAAGCCGATCTATGCCCGCACCGCCGCCTATGGCCATTTCGGCCGCAAGGCAGGCCGCGACGGTTCGTTCTCCTGGGAAAAGACCGATCTGGCCAAGGCGCTCAAGCAGGCTGTTTCGGCCTGACCGAAAGAAGATGGAAACGCCGCGCAAATCGCGGACGGCCGAAGGCTTCTTCGGCCGCCGCCGCGGCAAGACCATAAGGCCCTTGCAGGCGTCCGCATTGGCGTCAGCCGATCCGCTGCTTCTTGATCTTGGGTCTCCCGCGCCCGCAGATCTGGCGTCCCTGTTTTCCGTACCCGTCAGCGCGATCCGGCTTGAAATCGGATTTGGCGGCGGCGAGCACCTGCTTCACGAGGCCTCGCGCCTGTCCGGCACCGGATTTGTCGGCGTTGAGCCTTTCGTCAACGGTTTTGCCCAATTCCTGGTGAATCTGGGCGCCAATCCGCTCGGCAATGTGCGCCTGCATGACGATGACGCAACGGCGCTTCTGGACTGGCTGCCGGACGCCTGTCTTGACGGCATCGACTTGTTCTACCCAGACCCCTGGCCCAAGAAGCGCCATTGGAAACGCCGGTTTGTCAACACGGCCAATCTTGCCCGCTTCGCCCGTGTCCTCAAGCCCGGCAGCCTGTTTCGCTTTGCCTCCGACTGGCCCCACTATGTCAATTGGACGCTGCTGCACGTAGCCGAAAGCGGCGATTTCACTTGGGCAGCCGCCTCGGCTGACGATTGGCGCAAGCCCTATGATTTCTGGCCGGGCACCCGTTACGAAGCCAAGGCGTACCGCGAAGGCCGCGCGCCGGCCTATCTGGCGTTTCAGCGGAAATAACCTGCGAAAAGATGCCGGTGGGCAAATTGCCCCGCCGCTTTCGCTGCATGCCTTGATGCGATAAGCGCTGCGCAAGCGACAATTTCGGACCGGGGACCGATCATGTTTGAATTCCTGAAAAAGCTGATGCCGCGGGAAGACAATTTCTTCGCCTTGTTTGAGGCCCATGCAGCTACCGGCCGCCGGGCTGCCGCAGAACTGCGCGCCATCCTCGAAGGCGGGCCGGAAATCGTTACCCATTGCAGCCGCCTGATGGCGGTCGAGGAAGAAGCCGACGCCATCGCGCTCGATGTTTCCAAGGCGTTGCATTCCAGCTTCATCACGCCGTTTGACCGGTCCGACATCAAGGCGCTGATTTCCGCGCTCGATGATGCGGTTGATCAAATGAATCGCACGGCCAAGGCGGTCATGTTGTTTGAAGTGACCAGCTTTGAGCCGCAAATGAAACAGATGGCTGATATCGCAATGCGGATGGCTGATGTCTCAGCCGAAGCGCTGCCGCTCTTGCGCGCCGTTGGCCAGAATGCCGAAAGGCTGCATGAAATCACCAATGCCATGATCGCCATTGAAGAGGAATCCGACCAGCTCAATGATTCCGGCCTCAAGGCGCTGATCAAAGCTTCAAAATCCTCGGGCGATCCGATGGCCTATATCACGGGGGCCGAAATCTACGAGCATCTGGAAAAGGTGGCCGACCGGTTCGAAGACGTCGCCAATGTCATCAACGGCATTGTGATCGAGCACGTCTGACTTTCCCGAAGGAAACCGGCCATGGGCGCTGTTACATTCACGATCGTGTTTCTTGTCGGCGTCGCCTTGCTGTTCGATTTCATCAACGGCATGCATGACGCGGCCAATTCCATAGCAACAATCGTTTCGACCCGCGTTCTCAAGCCGCAATATGCCGTGCTGTGGGCAGCATTTTTCAACTTCGCCGCCTTTTTCCTGTTTGAAAGCCATGTGGCGTCAACGGTTGGCAAGGGTATCGTTTCGCCGCAGTTGATCGACAACGCAGTCGTTTTCGGCGCGCTTGCGGGCGCAATCACCTGGAATGTCATTACCTGGCGTTTCGGCATTCCCTCGTCGAGTTCGCATGCGCTGATCGGCGGCATTATCGGCGCAGGCATGGCCAAGGCCGGGTTTTCGGCGATTGTCTGGGGCGGCCTTTCGAAAACGCTTTACGCCATCGTGCTGTCGCCGGTCACCGGCTTCGTGCTTGGCATCCTTTTCATGATCCTTGTCAGCTGGCTGTTCGTGCGCGCCAATCCGGCCTTTGCCGATGGGGTTTTCCGCAAGCTGCAATTCGTCTCCGCCGCGCTCTATTCGCTGGGCCATGGCTCTAATGACGCCCAAAAAACCGCGGGCATCATTTCGGTCCTGCTGTTTTCCAACGGCGTCTATTCCGAGTTCACCGTGCCGGCCTGGGTCATCCTGTCGTGCTACACGGTCATGGGACTTGGCACCCTGATGGGCGGCTGGCGGATTGTCCACACAATGGGCTCCAAGATCACCCGGCTGACGCCGATGCAGGGCGCTTGCGCGGAAACGGCAGGTGCGCTCACGCTGTTCGGCGCAACCTGGATGGGCATTCCCGTCTCCACCACTCACACCATTACCGGCTCGATCATCGGTGTCGGTTCGGCCCGCCGCGTATCGGCGGTGCGCTGGAACGTGGCCACCGGCATCGTCTATGCCTGGGTCATCACCATCCCTGCGGCTGCCGCCATCGCAGCAATCGTCTATTGGATCGCCAGGAATTTTATTTAGACGTCCTTGTCGATTTGCACACCTGCCGTTCGTCTTGCCTGTGCCCGGCCAATCCGGGCGGAAAGGAAGACCAACATGCAAACCACTGCTCTCTATGCCGCCCTTCTCGCCGTCCTGATGATCGTGCTGCGCACTATTGTCACCGTCGTGCGAGCCAAGACCGGCATTTCCATCGAACACAACGGCAATATGGCCTTGGCCGAACGGATCCGCTGGCACGGCAATTTCATCGAAAATGTGCCGATGGCGCTGATCCTGATGGGGGCTGCCGAGACCGGCGGCGCACCGCTGATGCTGCTCAACGCCTCAGGCGGCATCCTGCTTGTCTCGCGCCTCCTGCATCCGCTCGGGCTGCGCCACGACAATGCCAAGGCGCCGCTGCGGATCATTTCCGGCATCGGCACGACGCTCGCCATGGCGCTGACCATCGGCTTCATCCTGTGGCGGCAATTTGCCAACTGAGCAGCGATCCGCTTCAATCCCTCCTGCAAGGACAAACAACATGCAATACATTGCGCTGATCTACACCGACCGCGACCTCGAACCCAGACCCGGCTCGCCGGAATTCGGCCCCTATATGGGCGGCTACATGCAGGCCAACCAGCGTTTCCGCGACGACAAGGTATTGGTCTCGGGCGAGCCTCTGGAAGCGCCATCCACGGCGACCACTTTGCGTGTCCGCAATGGCAAGGTCGAAACCATGGACGGTCCCTTTGCCGAATCAAAGGAACAGCTGGGCGGTTTCTATGTCTTCGAATGCCCCGATCTTGATGCGGCGCTCAAATATGCGGCCATGATCCCCGGTGCGCGCCACGGCGCGGTCGAGGTCCGGCCGATCATGCGCTTGCCCGGCTGAGCAGCCTGTGCCGGACATCCCGCCGCCTTCTTCCCTTGCCGCCATCCTCGAACAGGTGGTGCGCCAGGAATGGGGGCGGCTGGTGGCGGCGCTGATCCGAACGCTGCGCGATTTTCAACTGGCGGAAGACTGCCTTCAGGACGCCGTGGAATCAGCACTTGGGCATTGGGGCCGCAACGGCGTGCCGCGTGCGCCTGCCGCCTGGCTCTTGCAGACCGCGAGGCGCAAGGCGATTGACCGGCTGCGGCGCGATGCCAATTTCCGCCAGAAGGAGCCGGAAATTGCCGCCCTCGCCGAGCTGGACCGCGAGACCCTGCTGGAGCCGGAACACATGACCATCCCGGACGAACGCCTGAGCCTGATCTACACCTGCTGCCATCCGGCACTTGATGAGAAGTCGAAAATCGCGCTGACATTGCGCACTGTCGCCGGCCTGACAACGCCGGAAATCGCCCGCGCATTTCTCGACAGCGAAGCAACGATGGCCCAGCGCCTTGTCCGCGCCAAACAGAAGATCAAACTGGCGCAAATCCCCTATCGGGTGCCGGAGCCCGCTGACCTTCCCGAACGCGCGCAAGCCGTGCTCAAGGTCATCTATCTGGTTTTCAACGAAGGCCATGCGGCGACCGCTGGCGACAGCCTGACGCGGATTTCACTGGCTGAAGAGGCAATTCGCCTGGCGCGCCTGGTCGTGCGCCTGCAGCCCGGGCTCGGCGAAGCCAAAGGACTGCTGGCCTTGATGCTGCTTGGCGCGGCCCGGTTCCCGGCGCGCACAGACCCTGACGGCCGCTTTGTGCCGCTCGGAGAACAGGACCGGACGCTTTGGGATCAGGAGAAAATCCGTGAAGGCTCGGCGCTTGTGATCGCTGCGACTGCCGCTGGCCCGCCCGGCCCCTATCTGCTTCAGGCGGCCATCAGCGCTGTTCACGCAGCATCGGCAGACCATGCCGCGACAGATTGGCCGCAAATCGTCAATCTCTATGACAGTTTGGCGAAGCTGACCCACAATCCCGTCATACGGCTCAACAGGGCCATTGCAGCTTCTTTTGCCGCCGCGCCTGAACTCGCGATTGACGAGATGGCGCAGCTTGCCGCGGACCTGCCGGACTATCAGCCCTATCAGGCTGCACTTGCCGATATCCTGCGCCGCAGCGGCCGCATCCATGATGCGGCTTTGGCCTATGGCAGGGCAATTGCGCTGTCCGCCAATGAAGCGGAAAAGACGTTTCTTCAAGACCGTCTTGCGGCAATGGGCGGGAAAGCAGGACAGCTGCGCTGAACGCTTGCAATCCAAGCGGCCGAAGCGTATATCGCATTCAAATTCTTGGTCGGTATGACGAAGAGTGGGTCCACCCGGTCCCGCTCTTTTTTGTTACCTGAAGCAAGCCGAAGCAGAGATGACGCAACAGACGGCTGACAGCACATCGGCGCAAGGCGCCGCACACGAAGAGCGCCTGATCCGCGAAAGCGGGATGGATGCGCGCGTGGCGGCATTGATCGAGCCGGTGCTTGGGGTCGCGGGTTTTCGTCTTGTGCGCGTGCGCTCATCGGCCCAGCAGGGCATGACACTGCAGATCATGGCCGAACGCCAGGACGGGACCATGACCATTGAGGACTGCGAAGAGGTCAGCCGCCTCGTCTCGCCGGTGCTCGACGTCGAGGATGTGGTTGCCCAGGCCTATCACCTGGAAGTGTCGTCTCCTGGCATCGACCGCCCGCTGGTGCGCAAGTCCGATTTCGCCCGCTGGACCGGGCAGATTGTCAAACTTGAGACATCGGTGGTTGTTGCCGACCGCAAGCGCTTCAAGGGCAGGATCGCCTCGGTCAATGCGGCCGGCATCGTGCTCGAACGTGAGCAGATGGGTTATGGCGAACAGCCGGAAGTCTCCATTCCGTGGGAGACCATCGGTGACGCCAGGCTGGTGCTGACCGATGACCTGATCCGCGACGCGCTCAGGGAAGACAAGAAACTGCGCGATGCAGCCAAGAAGGCCCGCAAGGCCGGTGACGACGAAGAGGCCGGCGACGGCGAGTGATGATCCCGGCAGGCAGAAAACGCCCGCCAGACCTAGAGAGGAAATTGCCATGGCGATCAGCGCAAACAGGCTCGAACTCATCCAGATCGCGGATGCAGTGGCGCGCGAAAAGAACATCGACAAGCAGATCGTCATCGCCGCCATGGCCGATGCGATCCAGAAGGCGGCGCGCTCGCGCTATGGCCAGGAAACCAATATCCGCGCCGACATCAATCCCAATACCGGCGAGATGAAGCTGCAGCGGCTGCTCGAAGTGGTCGAAAAGGTCGAAGATTATGCCACGCAAATCGCGCTGGTCTCGGCCCGCGACCGCAATCCCGACGCCCAGATCGGCGACTTCATTGCCGAATTGCTGCCGCCCATGGAATTCGGCCGCATCGCCACCCAGTCGGCCAAGCAGGTTATTGTCCAGAAAGTCCGCGAAGCCGAGCGTGACCGCCAGTTCGACGAATTCAAGGACCGCATCGGCGAAATCGTCAACGGCACGGTCAAGCGCGTCGAATACGGCAATGTCATTGTCGATCTCGGCCGCGGCGAAGCCATCATCCGCCGCGATGAATTGATCCCGCGCGAAAACTTCAAGTATGGCGACCGCATCCGCGCCTATGTCTATGACGTGCGCCGCGAGCAGCGCGGCCCGCAGATCTTCCTCTCCCGCACCCATCCGCAATTCATGGCCAAGCTGTTCACCATGGAAGTGCCGGAAATCTATGACGGCATCATCGAGATCAAGTCGGTGGCCCGTGACCCGGGTTCGCGCGCCAAGATCGCCGTCATTTCCCGCGATTCCTCCATTGATCCGGTCGGCGCCTGCGTCGGCATGCGCGGCAGCCGCGTTCAGGCGGTGGTCGGCGAATTGCAGGGCGAAAAGATCGACATCATTCCGTGGTCGCCGGACGCCGCCTCGTTCCTCGTCAACGCGTTGCAGCCGGCCGAGGTTTCCAAGGTTGTGCTTGACGAAGAAGCCGAGCGCATCGAAGTCGTGGTGCCGGACGACCAGCTGTCGCTGGCCATCGGCCGCCGCGGCCAGAACGTTCGCCTCGCCTCGCAGCTCACCGGCTGGGATATCGACATCCTGACCGAGGAAGAAGAGAGCCAGCGCCGCCAGAAGGAATTCACCGAGCGCTCCAAGCTGTTCATGGATTCGCTCAATGTGGACGAGATGGTCGGCCAGGTGCTGGCCTCCGAAGGCTTCTCGAGCGTTGAGGAAGTGGCCTATGTCGATGCCGGCGAAATCGCCTCGATCGACGGATTTGACGACGACACCGCCAGCGAAATCCAGACCCGCGCCCGCGAATTCCTCGACAAGATCGAGGCCGAGCATGACGTCAAGCGCGTGGCTCTCGGCGTTGCCGATGAATTGCGCGATCTGCCGCACATGACCAGCGCCATCATGGTGGCCTTGGGCGAGGACGGCGTCAAAACCATCGAGGATTTCGCCGGCTATGCCGCCGATGACCTGGTGGGCTGGAAAGAGCGCAAGGATGGCGAAACCAAGCATTTTGAAGGCGTGCTCGGCAAGTTCGGCATCAGCCGTGCGGAAGCCGAGGAAATGATCATGGCCGCCCGCCTGTCGGCCGGCTGGATCGAGGAAGACGCGGTCAGCGGCGATGATGCCGCTGGCGCGGACGCCTGAGACAATGAGGGCGGGCATTGGACAAGATGGGCGAGCGGACATGCATAGTGACGCGCCAGCGCTTGGATGCGCCGGACGCGCTCGTGCGTTTTGTCGCCGCCCCTGACGGTTCTGTCGCGCCTGACCTCCGCCTCAAGCTGCCCGGACGCGGCTGCTGGGTGACGGCCAACCGCCAAACGCTGGAAAAGGCGGTCAAGGGCAATGCTTTTGCCCGTGCGCTGAAAGTGCCGGTCAAGCCCGATCCTGATCTGGCCGACCTGGTGGACCGGCTGATGCAGCGCGCCGCCCTTGGCGCGCTGGGCCTGGCCCGCAAGGCTGGAGCCATCGCTTTGGGCGCGGCCAAGGTTGAAGCGCAGGTGCGCTCCGGCAAGGCGCTTGCAGTGGTTCACGCGTTTGAAGCCTCGCCCGATGGCATCCGCAAGATCGATCAGGCGCGCAAGGCGACCTTCCATCTCGGCGGGCCGGTCATTGCCGCTTATAAACTGTTTCCCGAGGCCGAATTGGGTTTGGCATTGGGGGGGACAAATGTGATACATGCTGCCGTGCTCGATCAGGAACCGGGCAATGCGGCGCTTCGGCGCCTGATGGCGCTGGACCGGTACAGGGGCGGCGTGCCCGAGGAATGGATTGAAGCTGCGGCCGGACTCGCCGGTGGCGAGGCCGAAGAGGATTACGAATGAGCGATACCAAATCAGGCGATGACAAGACGCTGAGCGTCACCCCGACCAAGACCTTGTCCCTCAAGCCGGCAGGCTCGGGCATGTCGACCGTGCGCCAGAATTTCTCGCACGGGCGGACAAAGGCGGTTGTCGTCGAAACCAAGAAGCGCAAGTTCTCCCGCCCCGGCGAGGTGGAAACCGTCATCACGCCTGCACCCAAGCCGGTTGTCGCGCCGGTTGTTGCGCAACCGGCGGCCCCTGTCGCCGCCAAGCCTGCAGTTGCTG
>JBATMU010000059.1:0-7782 GCA_049289995.1 Rhizobiaceae bacterium
AGGCCGTCAGCCAGCCGTTGAACGCGCCGATGGCTGCACCCAGCGCAATGACCGCGGCGACCCCCAGCAGCCAGATTGCCGGATGGCCAACGCCAAGCACGGGTCCGAGCTTGAAGACCTGCAGCACCGCGCCGGCAACCGCCACAAGGCTCAGCATCGAGCCGACCGAAAGATCGATCTGGCGCATGACGATCAGCAAAACCATGCCGGTGGACATGACGGCAATTGACGATGTCTGGACCAGAAGGGTCCAGATATTGCGCGGCGTCAGAAACGAGCCGCCAAGCAGGCCGCCGAAATTGCCGCGCAAAATGCCGCTGGCAATGTCGAAGGCGCACCAGATCAGGATCAAGGCCACGATCATGCCAAGCATGCGCACATCGATTTCCGTTGAGCGGAAAAACCGCTTGACCGGCCCCTCATCCTGCATTGCCGGATTCTGGCTTGTATTGCCTGGTGTTGACATGAATGGCTCCCTCCACTCCGGCTTCTTAGGCAAAAGCCGCGCCGCTTTCGCAAGCAGCGCGGCTCTCACTGGCGTTCAGGCGCTAAAGGTCAGCAACCCGGAACCGCACCGGCAGCAACGCCGGCGCAAGCCTGCTCCTTGGTGATGTGGCCGGCATCGATGGCCACATTCACGTTTGCCTTGGTGATCGGCGTCGGGGCGAGCAGGATGGAGTTCATTTCCACCTTGTTCTTGCCGCCATTGAACTTGGCAACACCGGGGATTGCGTCCATCGCGGTGCCGTCAGCCAGCGCGTTTGCAGCTTCAGCTGCAACCTTGCCGAGATCCTTGGCGTTCTTCCAGACCGAGACGGTCTGCGTGCCGAGGGCGACGCGGTTGATGGCGGCGAGATCGCCGTCCTGGCCGCCGACCGGAATGCCGGACATGCCCTGAGCGGTGAGCGCGGCGACAACGCCCGAGGCCATGCCGTCGTTTTCGGCGGCAACGGCGTCAACCTTGTTGCCGGTCGAGGTCAGGCACTGTTCCATGTTCTTCTGGGCATTGTCGGGCTTCCAGCCATCGGTGAACGTCTCGCAGACGTTCTTGATCTTGCCGGAGTCGATGTCATCCTTGAGCACTTCCATCATGCCCTGGAACAGGAACGTGGCGTTCGGGTCGCCCTTGTCGCCCTTGATGAAGGCATAATTGCCTTCGGGCTTGGCCTTGCGGACTTCCTCGGCAATGATGCGGCCGACGCCAACGTTGTCGAAGGTGATGTAGAGCGCATTGGGGTCTTCGAACTGCACGTCATAGGCGATTGACTTGATGCCGGCATCCGAGAGCGCCTTGATCGACGGCAGGATGGCGTCGGAATCGAAAGCCACGACCAGCACGACGTCCGGCTTCTGCGAAATCAGCCCTTCGATGTCGGCGGCCTGCTTCTGGGCAGAGCCCTGGGCGTCGGTCGAGATGTACTTGTTGCCAGCGGCTTCGACAGCTGCCTTGATGGCGGCTTCGTCGGTCTTCCAGCGTTCTTCCTGGAAGGTCTTCCAGGACACGGCGATGGTCTTGTCCTTGGCCAGCGCAACGCCGGCCGATGACATCATGAACACAGCGCCCATCAGGGCGACAGAAAATTTCTTCATCAGTTCCTCCCGGTGCCCGCAGGCACGCCTTGCACAAAACCCTGTCCACCAAAGGGCGGCCCCTACAGTTTAGACAGGTTGGGTCCGCTCATTTATTCGCAGCCCGAAAAAAAATTGCCCCAAATCACCACCGGAGTCAAACCTTTTTTCGGCCCTCGAAATAATGGGTGACTCCAAATTCAACATGTGCAACATTTCAATGCAAGGGGTAACTTTAAAAGACCCCGCACAGACCCGCGACCGGGATGTGCAGACCCGCGGGAGGAGCGGCAGGCGTGCAGGGCAAAGCTGGATCGGATCTGGTCCGCAGGCAAAACAGGGCTGTCATTCTGGCGGCCTTGCGCAGGAAGGCGTCGATGTCGCGCACGGATCTCTGTGCGGTCACCCGCCTGTCGCCCTCCTCGGTTTCCGCCATAACGTCCGACCTGATTTCCGAGGGCGCGCTCGCCGAACAACCGGCCGCCGAATTGCCGGGCGGTCGGCGGGGACGGCCGCAGATCGCCCTTCGGCTCAATCCCGGGCTGGCCAGCGTGGCGACATTGGCGCTGACCCGCAACAAGCTGACAGCGGCCATTGCCGATTATTCCGGGCGCATAACCGGCGAATCCGAAATGCGCCTGCAGACCGCCAATTGCGCCGGCGGCGAAATGATCGCGCACATGACTGCCCTGCTTGCATCGACGCTCAAGGCGTCCGGCAGCCGCCCGCCGTCGTCCATCGTCGCCGCCGTTCAGGGCCGCACCAATGACCGCGGGCGTGATCTGCTATGGTCACCCATTGCCGCAGGACGCGACGTGCATCTGGCCGACATGCTTGAAGAGCGGTTTGGCGTGCCGGCCATCGTCGCCAATGACTGTTCAATGATTGCCGCAGCACTGCGCTGTTACAATCCCGAACGTTACGACCGGGATTTCATGGCTGTCCTGCTGTCCCACGGAATTGGCATGGGGCTTTACCTCAACAACCATCTTTTCGCCGGGACTCGTTCATCGGCTGCCGAATTCGGCCACATGCTGTTCCGGCCAGGCGGCGCATTGTGCCGCTGCGGCGCGCGCGGCTGCATCGAAGCCTATGGCGGCGATTACGCCATCTGGCGCAATGCCCATGGCCTGTCGGAGGATTCCCTGGTGGACGCCGATCTCAGCCAGGCCGACATGATGGCGCTTGCCGCCCGCGCCCGCCAGAGCGATGGCCCCGAACGCGCCGCCTACCGGCTGGCCGCCGAAGCCATCGGCAGCGGACTGGCCAGCCTGTTCGCGTTGATTGATCCGGTTCCCATCGCCTTTGTCGGCTCCGGCACGGCAGCCTTTGATATTACCGAACCCTATATCCGCCAGGCCATCGCCCAATCCAATGCCGGTTTTTTTGCGGACAATTTCGAATGGGAAACCTTTGAATCCGAATTCCCGCTGCTCAAGCGCGGCTCGGTCATGACCGCCCTTTATGCGGTCGACGACATGGTTTCGGCAGGCCAGCCGCTGCCATCGGGTCGAGTACCGTCTCATGAGGCGGAACAATTCAGGGCAGCGTCATGATCCGCAGAACGTTTCTGGCCAACTCTGTTGCGGCCCTTGCCTGCTCGATTGCATTGCCGGCGCAGGCGATGGCAGCACCGGATACGAATGCCGTCATTGTCGCCTGGTACAGGCTTGTGCTGGAACTCGTCCGCCACACGCCAACCTACAGCCCGCCGGTGGCAAGCCGGGCTTTGGCCTATCTTGGCATAACGGCTTTCGAAGCAGCCGCATCAGGATCATCGAACCTGGTGTCCCTGGCCGGCCAGCTCAACGGGTTTGAACGGGTTCCCGACCGGCAGGGCAATGCGGTACATGCCGAAGCTGCGGTCATGCATGCGGCGCTCAGCCATGCTTGCACAAGCCTATTTGCCAATACCGGCCCGACCGGCCAGCGCGCCATGGCGGCGCACGCCAAAAAGCTTGATGCGGCGATTTCCGTCAGCCTGCCGGCAGATGTCGCTCAGCGCAGCGCAGCGCATGGCCAGGCGGTTGCCGCCCATGTTCTGGCGTGGTCCGACGGCGATGGCGGCGCAAAGATCGATAATCTCGGCTTTCCGGCAGAATATGCGCTGATAGACGGAGCGGCGCATTGGGTGCCCACCAATCTGCAAAATCTTCAGCAGACGCCGCTGCTGCCGGGCTGGGGCAAGAACCGGGCCTTTGCCATGCCTGCGGGTGATTCCTGCGGCCTGCCGCCGCCGCCAGCCTATAGCGAAAAGATCGATTCTGCATTTTACCGTGAAGCTGAAGAAGTCGTGCGCGTGCGGCGCGGCCTGAATGCCGAGCAGGAAGCCATTGCCCGTTTCTGGTCGGATGACGCCATGGCATCGCCGACGCCGCCCGGCCATTGGATTTCCATTGCACTTCAATGCCTGTCGCGCGAGGGCGCCGGCCACGAACGCAGCGCCGAAGTGCTGGCTTTGCTCGGCATTGCCCTGGCCGACGCCTTTATCGGCTGCTGGCAGGCCAAATACGAACACGACCTTTTGCGCCCGGTCACCTATATCCGCCGGATCATTGATCCTTCATTCGAGCCGCTTCTGGTTACCCCGCCCTTTCCTGAATATCCTTCAGGGCATTCGACCCAATCGGCGGCGGCGGCGGCCATGATGACCCGGCTGTTTGGCGAAAACTTTGCCTTTGAAGACGACACCCATGCCCGTGATGGCCTGCCCGCACGGCGTTTTGGCAGTTTCTGGCAGGCTGCCGAGGAAGCCGGCATTTCGCGGCTCTATGGCGGCATACATTTTCGCGCCGCCATCGAGCGCGGCATGGACCAAGGCCGCTGCATCGCGGCGCACGCCATGGCGCTGCGCAGCCGGAGATGAAAATGAGGCGCGTGTTTTCTGCCGGTCTTGCGCTGGCCATTGCCCTTCCGGCCGTTGCAGCCGAACCCGTTTCGCCGGCCTTCGTCGACGAGACCGCATCATCCGGGTTCGACAGCGTCTATTCGGGCCAATGGCAATACATGGTTGGCGGCGGCGCAGCGGTCTTTGACTGCAGCGGCGACGGCTTTCCGGATATGTTTGCGGCAGGCGGCGAGAAGCCGGCAAGGTTTTTCAGGAACACTGCAAAACAGGGCGGTCCGCTGCATTTCGTGGCCGAAACCTCGGGCCTTGAACTTGATGCCGTAACCGGCGCCTATCCGCTTGATGCCGACGCCGACGGCAACATGGATCTCGTCGTCTTGCGCGTCGGCGAAAATGTCATCATGCGCGGCCTCGGCCAATGCCGCTTTGAGCGCGCCAATGAACAATGGGGGTTTGACGGCGGCGACGGCTGGTCAACCGCACTGGCGGCATTTTGGGAAAAAGGCGCGAACTGGCCGACAATCGCCATCGGCAATTATATCAACCGCACAGAGGAAATGTCGCCCTGGGGGTCCTGCACGGCCAATTGGCTGCACCGGCCTTTGCCGGGCGCAGAAAAATTTGGGCCGGCTGCCGAATTGCTGCCTAGCCATTGCGCTTTGTCCATGCTGTTCACCGACTGGAGCGGCGCAGGTGTGCCAGCTCTGCGCATTTCCAACGACCGCGAATACTACGAAGGCGGCCAGGAGCAGCTTTGGCATGTCGAACCGGGCAAAGACCCGGCCCGCTACACCGTGGAAGAGGGCTGGAAGCCTTTGAAAATCTGGGGAATGGGCATTGCTTCGCGTGATCTCGATGGCGATGCCCGCCCCGAATATTTCCTGACAAGCATGGCCGACAACAAGCTGCAGGCGCTGAGCCCGGCCGGGCTGAAGGACAAAAAACCGGACTATGCCGACATTGCCTATGTGCGCGGGGTCACTGCCCACAGGCCTTATCAGGGTGAGGATCTCAAGCCCTCAACCGCCTGGCATTCCGAATTCGCGGACGTCAACAATGACGGGCTGGCCGACCTGTTCATCGCCAAGGGCAATGTCGACTCCATGCCGGACTTCGCCTCCAAGGATCCCAACAATCTGCTGCTGCAAGGCCCGGGCGAAAAGTTCATCGAGGCGGGCGGCAAGGCGGGCGTGGACAGCACCGCCTCGTCGCGCGGCGCGGCCCTTGCTGATTTCAATCTTGACGGTTTGGTCGATCTGGTCGTGGTCAACCGCAATGACAAGGCGCAGGTTTGGCGCAATTCCGGTCCGGCATCGGGCAATTGGCTGCAGGTCAGGCTGCGCCAGGACGGACCAAACCGCGACGCCATCAATTCAAGGCTGGAGATTCGCACGGCCGATGGCGTCTCCACCCGCGAAATCACCATTGGAGGGGGCCATGCCGGCGGGCAGCTTGGCTGGCTGCATGCCGGGCTTGGGCCCCAGCAGGATGCCGAGATTCGCGTGGTCTGGCCTGACGGGGAAAGCGGCGAGTGGCAACGCCTCGCCGCCAACGGCTTTTACCTCATCGAGCGCGGCAAGCCTGCGCAGGCGTGGCAACCCGCTTCCAAATAAAAACGGCCCTCCTGCTGCCGGCCCGGCCCGTCAGGCCGACTTGCGGCTCGCAGCTGCGGGCAGCCATTGCCTGATCTTGGCTGACAGCGCATCCGGGCTGATAGGCTTGGACAGGTAGTCATCCATACCCGCCTCCAGGCACTTTTCACGGTCTCCTTTCAGCGCATGCGCTGTCACCCCGACAATGGGCGTGCGCTTGCCGCCCACCTCTTCCTTGCGGATGACGCCGGTCGCTTCATGCCCGTTCATCTGCGGCATCGACACATCCATGAGGATCATCGCCGGCCGCCTGGCGCGCCACGCTTCCACCGCCAGCTTGCCATTGCCGACGATCTCGAATGTCAGGCCTGTATCTTCAAGGATTTGCGTGAACACGATCTGGTTCACTTCATTGTCTTCGGCAACCAGGATATCGAGATGGGCCGGCGCGCTTGCCGGCGAAGTGCTCATAAACGGCGTTGCGTTCACGGCCGGGCCAACCGGAGCGATTGCCGCAGGAGCCGGTTTCACCGGCGCGGGCGCCTTGAGGTGGCGGCTGCGCTGTATGGTCGAAACCAGCGCCTCAAGCAGCGCTGAAGACCGGGCCGGCTTGATCAAATGCCCGTCGATCATCAGGTCGCGTACATCTTCGGGTGACAGTGATTGGTCAACCGAGGTCAGCACAATGATCGGCGTATCGGCGATTTCCGGCGTCTGGCGGATGGCGCGCGCCACGTCGCGGCCGTTCATGCCGGGCATCTGGTAGTCAAGGATGATGCAATCAACCGCCATGCCTTGCCGCACCACAGCCTTCAAGACGGCAATGCCTTCCGGGCCATTGCTGGCAGCGCAGGAATCGAAGGTCCATGACCGCATCTGTTCGGTCAGGATCGATCGGTTCACCTGATTGTCGTCGATAATGATGATGCGCGCGCCGGTTACATCGGTCGGCGTGACCTTCTGGTTGGTTTCCTGCCCGCTGTTTGGCAAGGTGACAGTGAACGAGAAGGTCGAGCCGCGCCCTTCCTCGCTCTCAACGCGGATCGTGCCGCCCATCAGGTCGAGCAGTTTCGAGGTGATGGCAAGGCCAAGACCTGTTCCCTCGTGCCGCCGCGTCGAGGTCGTATCGACCTGGCTGAATTTTTCGAAAACCTGGCCCAGCATGTGCTTGGGAATTCCGATGCCGGTATCGACCACGCGGAACTGCAATTGCGTTTCCGAACCGGTGTCCGTGCCGGTCACATCCACCAGCACATGGCCCTTTTCGGTGAACTTGACCGCATTGCCCATCAGATTGGTGATGATCTGGCGAATGCGGCCGACATCGCCGACAAAGCGCGCCGGCAGGCCGGGCTGCACGCGGACGATGAGTTCAAGATCCTTTTCCTTGGCGCGGGTCGAAACCAACGTCGCCACGTCTTCGACCGCTTCAGCGAGCGTGAACGGCGCAGGATCCAGCACCAATTGCCCGGCATCGATCTTCGAGAAATCGAGAATATCGTTGATGATCGTCAACAGCGCATTGCCTGATTTGACGATCACGTCGGTGAACATCTTCTGCTTGCCGTCAAGCTCTGTCTTGGCCAGCAGTTCGGCCATGCCAAGCACGCCGTTCATAGGCGTGCGGATTTCATGGCTCATGTTGGCGAGGAATTCCGATTTGGCGCGGTCGGCCAAAATCGCCTTTTCCTGCGCCACGCGCAATGCGTTTTCGGTTTCCTTCATGGCCGTTACATCGGTGGTTGACCCGATGAGATAGACCGAGCCGTCGGA
>JBATMU010000060.1:0-3290 GCA_049289995.1 Rhizobiaceae bacterium
GACTGAAGCGGTCGCCGAAACGCCGTCCGACCAACCATGATGCCGCCCGGCTCGGTGATCGGCATTATCGGCGGCGGCCAGCTCGGCCGCATGCTGGCCATGGCCGCTGCGCGGCTCGGTTTCCGCACGCTCATTCTGGAGCCGCAGGCCGATTGCCCGGCCCGGCAGACCGCCAACCGCCAGATCGAAGCGGCCTATGACGATGCCGATGCGCTGGCCGAACTGGCGGCGAGTTGCGATGTCGTCACCTATGAATTCGAAAACGTGCCGGTCGGCGCTGCCTTGCAGCTGGCTGCGAGTGTCCCGGTTTATCCGCCGGCCCGCGCGCTGGAAGTCTCGCAGGACCGTCTGACCGAAAAGACCTTTCTCAACGCCCATGGCCAGGAGACCGCACCCTTTCACGCCGTGGATGATCTCGCGGTGCTCAATGCCGCCCTTGCGGCATTCGGCGGCAAGGGCGTGCTCAAAACCCGCCGGCTCGGCTATGATGGCAAGGGCCAGGCGGTGATTTCAACACCGGATCAGGCGGAAGCCGCTTTTGCCGCCTTGGGCGCAAAAAGCCTCATACTCGAAGGCTTCGTGCCATTCGTCCGCGAGATCTCGGTGATTGCCGCGCGCGCCACGGACGGCTCGCTGTCAGCCTATGATCCATCCGAAAACGTCCACCGCAACGGCATCCTGCACACCTCCGCGCTGCCCGCCGCGATTTCAGCTGAAACCGCAGATGCGGCCCGCCAATCGGCTTTCGCCATTCTCGAAGGCCTCAATTATGTCGGCGTCATCGGCGTCGAGTTCTTTGTGCTCAGTGACGGCTCGCTTCTGGTCAACGAATTCGCCCCGCGCGTCCACAATTCCGGCCATTGGACGGAAGCGGCCTGTGCGGTTTCGCAGTTCGAGCAACATATCCGCGCCATTTCCGGCCTGCCGCTCGGTGATCCTTCCCGGCATTTTGACTGCGTGATGGAAAACCTGATCGGCGAGGACATCGCCCGCATCGAGGCGCTGGCCGCCGAGCCGGGCGTGGTCCTGCATCATTACGGCAAGGCCGAAACCCGCCCCGGCCGCAAGATGGGGCATTTTACGCGGCTTGGCCGGCCGAAAGCCTGAACATCGGGGCTTGGAAGCCAAGCCTGCGGTTGACACGCCCCGGTCTGATCCCTTAAGAGCCAGCATCCAATTCGGCGCGCCTTCGGGCGCGTTTGTCATGACTGGGCCCGGATGGGCCCCAATCCGACGGGCAAGACCATGAAAGTCAAGAATTCCCTGAAGGCTCTCAAGGGCCGTCACCGCGAAAACCGTCTGGTTCGCCGCAAGGGCCGCATCTACATCATCAACAAGACCGCCCCGCGCTATAAGGCCCGTCAGGGCTGATCTCACGCCGATTTGCGTTTGACGCCGCCTTCCAGTGCCCTATCTTGACGGGGATCACCGGAGGGCGCTTTGCCGTGTCTGTCATTTCCCTGATGAGGCCTGCGGCTTTGGCGCTCTTGCTGGCGCTGTTCCCGGGGCCCTTTGCCCAGCCCGCCCATTCGGCATCGGCAGTCCTAACTGACCGCACCGCCGTGCTCGACGGACTTTTCGACAAGCTGCGGCGCGAACGCAGCGAGCCTGCCGCCAAGAAGATTGCCGATGCCATCTGGGCCGAATGGCTCGATTCCGGCAGCCCCAGCATTGATCTGATGATGGGCTGGGCCAATGATGCGGCCAAGGACAAGAAATGGGACGTGGCGCTGGATTTCCTTGATCAGGTCACGCTGTTGATGCCCTCCTATGCCGAAGTGTGGAACCGCCGCGCCACCGTGCATTTCCTGCGCAATGATTTTGCCAAGTCCATGACAGATATCGAGCGCACGCTGAAGCTTGAGCCGCGCCATTTCGGCGCGCTGGGCGGCCTGGCGCAGATCATGCAGGTTACCGGCCGCAAGGCCTTGGCGCTCGAAGCCTGGCAGCGGGTGCTCGCCATCTATCCGATGAACCGCAACGCCCAGTCCGAAGTCGCCCGGCTCTCTGAAGAGCTGGCGGGCGACGGCATTTGAGCCCGTCATGAATCTTCTTGCCGCAGCCGGCTGGTTCATCTTGGCGTTTGCTGCAGTACTGGGCGGCGCAACCCGTGTTGGCGCGCATTTCCTCGACAAGCGCAATCCGCCGGTCGGGGCCTTTGCCGAGGTCAATGGCACGACCATGCATTTTGTGCATGTGCCTGCCGGGCCGAACGCCGGCCTGCCGCCGATTGTCTTCATCCACGGGGCCAGCGGCAATCTCAATGACCAGATGATCCCGCTCAGGCCCCGGCTCGAAGGCCGCGCCGAACTGCTGTTCATCGACCGGCCCGGCCATGGCTGGTCGTCGCGCGGGCCGAAAAGCAATGGCGACCCGTTTGGCCAGGCCGCGACGATCGCTGCGCTCATGGACAGGCTAGGCATCAAGAAGGCGGTGATTTCCGGCCATTCGTTTGGCGGGGCGACGGCTGCCGCCTTTGCGCTGGAATACCCGGAAAAAACCGCAGGTCTGGTGTTAATTGCCGCCGCCACACATCCCTGGCCGGGCGGCAAGTCATCGTTCCACTACGAACTGACCACGACGCCCATTATCGGCCCTATTTTTTCGGAGCTTTTGGCTTTTCCGGCCGGCAAATTGCGCATGAAAGCCGCCATCGCCTGCGTTTTTTCGCCCAACCCGGTTCCGGATGGCTATGCGGAGAATGCCCAGATCGAACTCGTGCTGCGCCCGGCGACTTTCCGCGCCAATGCCCATGACGTCGAAGGCCTTTACCGGCACACGCTGAAAGCCGCGCCGCGCTATGGCGACATCAAGGCCCCGACGGTCATCATATCAGGCGACCGCGATACGGTGGTCTATGAGGAAATCCACTCGGCCGGGCTGGCCCGCGACATTGACGGCGCAAAAATCGTCTGGGTGAAAAACCTTGGCCACAAGCCGGACTGGATCACGCCCGAACTGGTGACGGCGGCCATCGAAACGGTGTCTGGTAAACCCGCCGACCTTGACGCTCTGGCCAAGGCTGCCGAAGCGCGGCTGGCCGGGGATGATTTCGGACCCTATTCGGCCTGCAAGGACAAATAGCCGCGCTAAACGCCCGACTGACCGTCTGGCGCGACATAGGCGATGCGCAGCATGTTGGTGGACCCGGGCGTCCGCAGCGGCACGCCGGCCGTGATGATGACCCGGTCGCCCGGCGAAGCAAACCCTTCGCGGCAGGCCAGCCGGCAGGCGCGGTCCACCACGTCATCAAGGTCGATGGCATCTTCGGTCACAACGCAATGCAGACC
>JBATMU010000061.1:0-4810 GCA_049289995.1 Rhizobiaceae bacterium
GCGTGGTGCAGGAATAGTTCGGTCCCTTGCCGCTGCCCGAATCGGCGCCATAAGGCCGCGGAATGAAATATTTCTTCGCGTTTGCCTGGCGGGTCAAACCCGTGCTCGATTCGGTCTCATCATTCCACCAATTGTTCTGGACGCTCCAGGTGTCCATGTCGGAATTGGTGTCAGACGTTTTTACGTCGCTGGGCTCATCGGGCGCAAACAGCGGCACGAAATAGCTTTCCGGGTGGGCTGGGGACGGCGCTGCGTCATTGTTGTTGTAGGGCCAGGGACGCGCTTCGACGCAGCCCTGCCAGGACGCGAAGGAAACCGGTGTCGTGTCCTCGTATTCGTAGACGTCGTTCCAATAGCCCTGCGAGCACGAACCGTTCTTCTTCTTTTTCGTGCAGACATAGGTGTGTTCGACCAGTGTCTGCTCGCGTTCAGAATAGTACTTCATGTCGTTGAAAAGGCTGAAGCGGGTGACGATCTCGTCTTCTTCCGTGCCCCAGCCGGTGCCCTTTTTGTAATAGGAACCATCAATGCCTTTTTCGACCCGCTTGTTGCCGGTCATGGTTGTCCAGTCGAAATTCTCGTGATGGATGGGCGAGACACCATAGGTGTCCATCCAGCTGGCTTCGTCGTTTTCGGGACCGACATTGACGGTGGCCGAGAACGGCACGACCGAAAACTGCACCGGCTTGTCAACCTGCTTGATGCGCTCGGCCTGGTCGGCCAACTCATTGACCAGATATTTCGCGGCATCCTTCAACAATTCCATGCGGCTTTTATTGGAACCGGAACCGTCCGATGACATCGAACCGGAATTGTCGAGCACGAGTGCGATTTCGGACGTGTTCTTGAGGCGCACGGTGGACGTGTAGTCGAACGTGATATCGGTGCTGCCGTTCGACCCGCCTGAGCCGGCGTAGGGCGCGAAAGACGGAAGGAAGATGGGTTCGTATTTGAGCGAGGCTGTCAGCTTGACCATGCCGCCGCCTTCATCGGAATCGGGCAGTGCAACTGACAAATTGGCCATCGCCGCCTTGACCGGGCCGAGATTGGCATTGAAGAAGTCCTGGGCATATTGCTCAAGCTCTTCATCGGTCGCGCCATCAATGACCCGGCGGGCCAGCGCCACGCCTGCGGCATCCAGCGCATTCAGCACCGCCTGCTTGTGGCGGTTCATCTCGATGTAATCGACGCTGACGGCAAGTCCGCCGATGAGCGGCAGGATCATCACTGCCGTGCCGATCATGAAGTTGCCGCGCTTGTTGCGAAGAAATTTGCCCAACATGTGAATGTTCCCTGCCTACAGAATTCCAGTCAGGGGACTTTGCCACAAACGTTCTAAGGCCTTGTTTTCAAAAACAGTCCATTTGACGCGCAGCAGGAAAGGGTTTGTTAACCGAAATGCGCCGGGTCTTTGGCGGTATCAAGCGCTCCGGCTTTTGCCGCTCGCGCCGCGCAAGCGCTGGGGACCGGCGAACCTGTCGCCGCTCATGAGGTCCACGCCGATATCGACAAGTGCGACCGCCTGCTCATCCGTTGCTACGTCGGCGGCAATAACCTGCAACCCGGCCGCAGCCGTGTCCGCAATGATGCGTCCCACCTTGCCGGAATGGCGCGGCTGGTCATGATCGAGCAGGAAAGACGCTGGCAGCTTGATTGCCGCCACACCTAGGCTTTTCAAATGGCTGACGTCTGCGGCATCGTTCCAGCCCGAGGCAACGAAACGCACGCCAGCAGCAAGCAGGCGGCCGCGGGCAGCCGCCGCGCCTGAGTCCGCAAACCAATCGACGGGCAATTCAAGCCAGACCCCGTTGGTGAGTTCGGGCTGCAGCCGGTAAGCCTCGGTCACGCGCTGCAAGGCTTCGGGCACATTCACAAGTTCAGCGGTGACCGGCACCTGAATTGGCACGTTGTCAGCCAGACCGGGCATCTGGCGGCGGCGGGCGGCAATGGCCGAAAGCGCCAATACCTCCTCAAACCGGGCATTTCCCGTGTTGATATGCCGGTAGCCCGCGCCATCTGGCAGGCAGGCAAAAACCGAAAACGCTTCGGCGGAGCTGCGCGAAAGCGAAACAATCGGCTGGAGGCTGATCGGCAACACCCCTTCGGCCAGGGCTTTTTCAATCTCTGCATCGCCTCGGGCTGCGGCACGCGGGAGGCGCACGACATTGCTGCGTCCGTTTGACGTTTTGACAGGCTGCGCCGGTTCAAAAGACGAAATACTGGCAGGATCCGATGCGTCCGGCGCAGGCTTGGCTGCCGAACCCGCACGACCGGCAATGCGTGCCTGAAGTGCGGAAACTTCCGTCTTCATCGCCAACTCGAGGTCACCAATTGTGGTGGCGGCCTTGTCGGTCGAGGTCTGCATTTGGCGAAGCACACCTTCCAGCGTGCGCGCCAGATTGGCAAAGCCATATTCGAGCGCCCGCAACCTGCGCTGCGTCTGCCAGGCCACCAGCAATGCCGCTGCGGCGATCACGATTGCCGCCGGCGCCAGCCAGTTTTGATCGGCCAGCCCCGAATAGGCAGCAGCGGTCAGCGCCACAAACAGCGCAGCAAGGCCAAGCGTGACGATCCTTTTGTTCAAGTTCATTCCCTTGGGCAGCCGCGCTGACAAGGGCGGCGTTAACGGCTTGTCAACCAAGACTTCGCACAGGCCTGAACCGCGATAAAGCGAAAGCTGGTGACAGGGTGAACCGGTTCGGTTAATTGCCTCGCAACCGCCCGCACGCGCCATGCAGGCCGGATTGCAAGGATGCCAAGGACAGCGATGGCCGACAACCTGCCGATTATTGACACGCTCGACGCCATTTTCGGCAGCCATGACGTTGTTCTCTGCGATGTATGGGGCGTGATCCACAACGGCCTGCGGGCTTTCCCCGAGGCTTGTGCGGCGCTGGCGCGGGCGCGGCAGGCGGGCAAGATTGTCATCATGATTACCAATGCGCCGCGCCCGCATGGCGATGTCGCCGCCCAGATGGCGGCGCTCGGCGTACCGGACGGCACATATGATGGCATCGTCACTTCGGGCGATGTGACGCGAAAACTTATCACCGAAGGGCCGCGCCACATCCTGCATATCGGACCGGACCGCGATCTTTCGCTTTATGACGGGCTTGATGTCGAGCTGTGCGAAGAGCGCGAAGCGGCAGCAGTGGTCTGCACCGGGCTTTACGACGACGAGACCGAGGCGCCAGGTGACTATGCGGACATGCTGGCGCGGCTGCGCGGCCGCAACCTGCCCTTCATCTGCGCCAATCCGGACATCGTCGTGGAGCGCGGCGAAGCGCTGATCTGGTGCGCAGGCGCGCTGGCCCGCGATTACAGCCAGCTCGGCGGGCGGACCTTGATTGCCGGCAAGCCGCATGCGCCGATCTACGAGGCAGCACTCGACATGGCGGCTGACCTTGCCGGGCGGCCGATGGACAGACGCCAGGTGCTGGCCATCGGCGATGGCATATTGACCGACGCCAAGGGCGCCACCGACAATGGCATCAGCCTTCTTTATATATCGGCAGGCATCCATGCCGGTGAATACGGCCCGGCTGACAGGCCGGACCACAAGGCGCTCGCGGCGTTTCTGGCCAAGCACGGCCAAAAGCCTGCCGCCATCATGCCGCGTCTGCGGTGACGATTGTGGGAAAGCCCTTTTTGCGAATTGCCAGCCCCGAGGCATTGCCGGAAGAGCTGCGCGGCGGCGTGGTTGCCATCGGCAATTTTGATGGCGTGCACCGCGGCCATCAGGCGGTGCTCGCCGAGGCTCTGGCGAGTGCCGAAAAGCTTGGGCGGCCTGTGCTGGTGCTCACATTCGAGCCGCATCCGCGCGCGTTTTTCCGTCCCGCCGAGGCGCCCGGCCGCATCACGCCTGCGCCGCTGAAAGCCCGGCTGATGGCAGCGCTCGGCTTTGACGCCATCATCGAACAGGATTTCACGGCGGAATTTGCCAGCCGAACGGCCGAAAGCTTCATTGCCGATTTGCTGGCCGGGCAGCTTGGCGCAAGGACCGTGGTGACCGGCTATGATTTTCATTTCGGCAAGGGGCGGCTCGGCACGCCTGCCATGCTGGCGGCGGCAGGTGGAAAACATGGCTTTGGCGTTTCCCAGGTTGCGCCGTTTTCAGATGAGGGCGGCAACGTCATTTCGTCGTCAGCCATTCGCGGCCTGCTTCTCAATGGCGACATCGGTACCGCCGCCGGGCTGATGGGCTGGCGGCCGGCATTTGCAGGCATTATCGAACGCGGCAGGCAATTGGGCCGCACCATCGGCTACCCCACAGCCAATATGCGCCTTCCGGACAATGTGCCGCTGAATGAGGGCATCTATGCGGTGAAATTCCGCCGCGCCAATGGTGCGCTCCTGGATGGCGTGGCGAGTTTCGGGCGGCGGCCAACCGTGACCGAGAACGGCGAACCGCTGCTGGAAACCTTCCTGTTTGATTTCTCCGGCGATCTTTACGGCGAAGACTGCACGGTAAGTGTTGTTTCGCGTTTGCGCGGCGAGGAAAAGTTCGATGGCCTTGCGCCGCTGGTGGCGCAGATGAAGCGCGACGAAACCGAAGCACGCGCGGTTTTGTCCGCGCTTCAGCCGCTGTCGCCGCTTGACGCGGCGATAACATTTGCCTGATCGGGCCGAATGCGGCTCGACGCGGACGCTGCATTTTGCGACGGCTTGGCAATGACCAAGACCATACTGATAACCGGCGGCCATTCTGGCCTGGGTGCGGCGCTCGCCCGGCACTATTCCGGTTCTGCACGCCTGCTGTTGACTGGTTCCAGGCCGGGTGCCGACATCCCGGCCGACCAGCGCGAACCGG
>JBATMU010000062.1:0-2762 GCA_049289995.1 Rhizobiaceae bacterium
AACAATGGAAGCGACCTTGAGCATCAGGCCCCCGCGTCCCGCGCCCGGGCGCGCTCGAGCGCGGGCCGGGCCTACATGCGGGAGGCATAGGCGGCGACATTGTCCGGCAGCGGCCCGAATTTGGCGCTCGCCGCCCATTGCAGGACATGGCCGAGCACCGCATCGACAGCGGTGAAGCGGTCGCCCATGGCGAAGGGCTTGTCCCCCAGCCGCCTGGAGAGCGCCTCGGCGTCGCGCGCGAATTCCCATGCCACCCAGGGCCCGACATCAAGCCGCAAATGTTCGGGCAAAAGCAGCCGGTGCTTGAGCTTGTTCCACATCGGCATTTCGAGCTCGGACTGGATAAAGTGCAGGAAGGCGTTCATGCGGGCAAGTTCGGCCTGCGAGCCGGACCCCATGCCCGCTTCAGCGTGCTTTTCCCCGAGATAGAGGCAGATCGCCGCCGAATCGGTCAGCGCCAGATCACCATCACTGAGGATCGGCACGCGCCCGGTCGGGTTGAGCGCAAAGGCTTCCGGTGAGGCCGGCTTGACCAGCCGGATGTCATAGGGCTGTCCAAGCTCCTCAAGCATCCACAGGACGCGGATGATGCGCGAGCCTTTTGATCCGGAAATGACAATCATGGGCGTGCCTCAAAAGGTTTCGGTTTTTTCCGGATGGATGATCTCGATCACCCGCTTGACGACATAAGGACCGCTTGCCTGCCGCCAGGCGGCCAGATGCGGCTGCCTGGAATGCGCGGTCAGATCGGCGCGGGTTCGCCAGCGTTCGACAAACACCATGGTTTCCGGATCCGACACCGAGGCGAGCAGATCATAGGACAGGCAGCCCGCTTCCTTGCGGGTCGCCTCCAGGCAGGGCTGTACGGCGGCTTCCAGAATTGCGCGCGAGCCGGGGGCGATGGTCAATGTGGCGATGACAAAGATCATGCGTGACTCCTAAAACAGAAAATAGCGCTGCGCCATCGGCAGCACTGTTGCCGGCTCGCAGGTCAGGAGTTCGCCATTGGCGCGCACTTCATAGGTTTCCGGATCGACGGAAATTTCCGGCATGAAATCATTGAGCACCATGGACGCCTTGCCGATGCGGCCGCGGGTGTTTTCCACCGCCAGCATCTGCTTGGCTGTGCCAAGCCTTTCTGCAAGACCGCCTTCCAGGGCTGCCTGGCTGACAAAGGTGACCGATGTATTGGTGCGCGCCTTGCCGAATGCGCCAAACATCGGCCGCATATGGACCGGCTGCGGGGTGGGGATGGAGGCGTTCGGGTCGCCCATCGGGGCGGCGGCGATCATGCCGCCGATCAGCACCATGTCCGGCTTGACGCCAAAGAAGGCCGGCGACCACAGCACCAGATCGGCGCGCTTGCCTTGTTCCACCGAACCGATCTCGCGGCTCATGCCCTGGGCAATGGCCGGGTTGATCGTGTATTTTGCGATATAGCGGCGGACGCGGAAATTGTCGTTTTCGCCGGTCTCCTCCTTAAGCCGCCCGCGCTGGCGCTTCATCTTGTCGGCGGTCTGCCAGGTGCGGATGATGACCTCGCCGACCCGGCCCATGGCCTGGCTGTCGGACGAGATGATCGAAAACGCCCCCATGTCATGCAAGATGTCTTCTGCCGCAATCGTCTCCTTGCGGATGCGGCTTTCGGCAAAGGCGATGTCCTCGGGGATCGAGGCATCGAGATGGTGGCAGACCATCAGCATGTCGAGATGTTCGGCAAGCGTGTTGACCGTATAGGGCCGGGTCGGATTGGTGGACGAGGGGATGACATTGGGCAGGCCCACGACCTTGATGATGTCGGGCGCATGGCCGCCGCCCGCCCCTTCGGTGTGGAAGGCATGGATGGTGCGGCCGCGCAGCGCCTTGACCGTGTCTTCGACAAAGCCCGATTCATTGAGCGTGTCGGTATGGATCATCACCTGCACGTCAAAATCATCGGCCACCGACAGGCAAGTGTTGATGGCGGCAGGGGTGGTTCCCCAGTCCTCGTGCAGCTTGAGCGCGGCAGCCCCGCCCCTGATCATTTCCTCAAGGGCGCCGGGCAGCGCGGCATTGCCCTTGCCGGCGAAGGCAAGGTTCATCGGGAAGGCGTCCGCCGCCTCGATCATGCGGGCAAGATGCCAGGGGCCGGGCGTGCAGGTGGTGGCGAGCGTGCCATGCGCCGGGCCGGTGCCGCCGCCGAGCATGGTGGTCAGGCCGCTCATCAGCGCCTCTTCGATCTGCTGGGGGCAGATGAAATGGATATGGCAGTCGAAGCCGCCGGCGGTGAGGATCTTGCCTTCCCCGGCGATGATCTCGGTGCCGGGGCCGATGACCAAAGTCACGCCATCCTGCGTGTCGGGATTGCCGGCCTTGCCGAGCCCGGCAATGCGCCCGTCGCGCAGCCCGACATCGGCCTTGAAGACGCCGGCATGGTCGATGACCAGCGCATTGGTGATGACCGTGTCAAGCGCGCCTTGCGCCCGGCTCAGCTGGCTCTGGCCCATGCCGTCGCGGATGACCTTGCCGCCGCCGAATTTCACCTCTTCGCCCGGCCGGGTGAAATCGCGCTCGACCTCGACAATCAGTTCGGTGTCGGCAAGGCGCACCTTGTCACCAATGGTCGGGCCATACATGGCGGCATAGGCGGCGCGGGAGATTTTTGCGGGCATGGGGCCTCTCAGGCGGCTTCGCTGGTCTGATGGGGGATTTCGCGGTTTTCCGGCAAGGGAAAACCGTCAGGCAAAAGGGCGAGCGATCCCGTTTCGATGCGGTCGTGCAAG
>JBATMU010000063.1:0-13813 GCA_049289995.1 Rhizobiaceae bacterium
GAAACAAGCCCTGGAAAATGCCCTCTGTCGTTGGAGAATCGGCGCTGCTTCCTATATAAGGGAAAGGTGATTCCCAACCATGATCGTGACCTGACTTGACCGACCAGAAACCACCGCGCGGCGCCGATGGCGGCCCCAACGGCATAGAACCGATTTCGATCATCGAGGAGATGCAGCGCTCCTACCTCGACTACGCGATGAGCGTGATCGTGAGCCGCGCGCTTCCCGATGTGCGCGACGGGTTGAAGCCCGTGCACCGGCGCATTTTGTTCGCCGCCCATGAGAGCGGCTACCACTGGAACCGCAAATATGTGAAGTCGGCGCGGCCTGTCGCCGACGTGATGGGTAAGTACCATCCGCATGGGGATGCCTCGATCTATGACGCTTTGGTGCGCATGGCGCAGGACTTTTCGCTGCGCGTGCCGCTGATCGACGGGCAGGGCAATTTCGGCTCGATTGACGGCGATCCGCCGGCGGCCATGCGCTACACCGAATCGCGGCTATCGAAAGTTGCGCACGAGCTTCTGGAAGACATCGACAAGGAAACGGTCGATTTCCAGGAAAACTACGACGCTTCGGCTTCCGAACCCAAGGTGCTGCCCGCGAAATTCCCCAATCTGCTGGTCAACGGCTCGGGCGGCATCGCGGTGGGCATGGCCCCCAATATCCCGCCGCACAATCTGGGCGAACTGATCGACGGCTGCATCGCGCTGATGGACAACCCGGCGCTCGACCTGCCGGCGCTGATGGAGATCATTCCCGGCCCGGATTTTCCGACCGGCGCGATTGTTCTCGGCAAATCAGGCATTTACAGTGCCTATTCAACCGGGCGCGGTTCGATCCTGATGCGCGGCCGCGCGACGGTCGAGCCGATGCGCAATGACCGCGAGATGATCGTCATCACTGAAGTTCCCTATCAGGTGAACAAGGCGACGATGATCGAGAAAATGGCCGATCTGGTGCGCGAAAAGCGCATCGAAGGCATTTCCGACATTCGCGATGAGTCTGACCGGCAAGGCTACCGGGTGGTTGTTGAGCTGAAGCGCGACGCGGTTGCCGACGTCGTGCTCAACCAGCTTTACAAATATACCCCGCTGCAAACCTCGTTCGGCGCCAACATGGTGGCGCTCAACGGCGGCAAGCCGGAATTGATGAACCTGACCGACATGCTGAAAGCGTTCAACGCTTTCCGCGAAGAGGTGGTCAGCCGCCGGACGAAATACCTTCTCAAGAAATCGCGTGACCGGGCGCATGTCCTGGTTGGCCTCGCCATCGCAGTGGCCAATATCGACGATGTGATCCATTTGATCCGCCATGCGCCGGACCCGCAGTCAGCGCGGACGGAATTGATGGAGCGCCGCTGGCCAGCCATGGATGTGGCGCCGCTGATTGCGTTGATCGACGATCCGCGCCACCGGCTCAATGACGACGGCACCTACAATCTGTCGGAAGAGCAGGCGAGGGCCATTCTCGAACTGCGGCTGGCGCGGCTGACCGGGCTTGGCCGCGACGAGATTGCCGACGAATTGAACACGATCGGCGCGGAAATTGCCGATTACCTCGATATCCTGGCCTCGCGGGCCCGCGTCCAGCAGATCGTCAAGGACGAACTGCTGGCTGTGAAGGCCGAATTTGCCACGCCGCGCCGCACCGAGCTTGCCGATGGCGGCGCGGACATGGACGACGAGGATCTGATCGCCCGCGAAGACATGGTCGTCACGGTCACGCATCAGGGCTATATCAAACGGGTGCCGCTTTCGATCTACCGGGCGCAGGCGCGCGGCGGCAAGGGCCGCTCGGGCATGGCGACCAAGGAAGAGGATTTCGTGACGCGGCTGTTTGTGGCCAATACCCACACGCCTATCCTGTTCTTTTCGTCCAAGGGCATTGTCTACAAGGAAAAGGTCTGGCGGCTGCCGATCGGCTCGCCGCAATCGCGCGGCAAGGCGCTCATCAACCTGCTTTCCGTCGATCAGGGCGAACGGATCACCACGATCATGCCGCTGCCGGAAGACGAGGCCGGCTGGGGCGAACTCGACGTGATGTTCGCCACCACGCGCGGCACGGTGCGGCGCAACAAGCTGTCGGATTTCACCCAGGTCAACCGCAATGGCAAGATCGCCATGAAGCTGGATGACGAAGGCGACGAAATCCTTGGCGTCGCCACCTGCACGGAAACCGATGACGTGCTGCTGACGGCGGCCAATGGCCAGTGCATCCGCTTCCCGGTCGATGACGTGCGGGTGTTTGCCGGACGCAATTCGGTCGGCGTGCGCGGCATCGCCATGGCAAAGGGCGATACGGTCATTTCCATGGCCATCTTGGCGGGCAGCGATGCAAGCCCGGCCGAACGCGCCGCCTATCTCAAGCGTTCGGTCGCAGAACGGCGGGCAGAAGGCGCGGATGACGCGGAAGACGTGGCGCTGGTCGGCGAGGAGATCGCCGGTGAGGCCGAGCTTTCAGATGAGCGCTATATGGCCCTGCAACAGGCCGAGCAGTTTGTGCTGACCGTTTCGGAATATGGCTATGGCAAGCGGTCTTCGACCTATGATTTCCGGCTGACCGGCCGTGGCGGCAAGGGCATCCGCGCCACCGACATTTCCAAGACCGCGGAAATCGGCCGTTTGGTGGCGGCATTCCCGATCGGTCCCGATGACCAGATCATGCTGGTGTCCGACGGCGGAACGGTCATACGCGTGCCGGTTTCCGGCATCCGGCTTGCCAGCCGGGCGACCAAGGGCGTGACCATTTTCAATACGGCCGAAGGCGAAAAAGTGGTTTCGGTCGAGCCGATTTCCGAACCGGCAGGTGAGGACGGCGATGAAAGCGCTGCGGCACCGGGAGAGACTGGGGAGGGCGATGCCTGAGCGCAGCGCCATTCGCCTCGCAAAAACCGGCGATGCCGACACAATCGCCCGCCTGACGACCGATGCCTATGCGCCCTGGACCGAACTTCTGGGCGCGCCGCCTATCCCGGTCACTGAAGACTATGTTCCGCGTATTGCCGCCGGCGAGGTGTGGGTGCTGGAGCGGGCCGGCAGGCCGGCGGGCCTGTTGGTAATCGAGACGCATGATGACCATCTGATGATCTATTCGGTTGCCGTGGCGCCGGATTTCCAGGGACTTGGCCTTGGCATCCACCTGCTGCGCTTCGCCGAAGATCTGGCGAGAAAATCCGGAAAGACCGAAATCCGCCTGTACACAAATGCGCGCATGGAGAAGAACATCGCGCTCTATGCGTCGTTTGGTTATTGCCAGACGGGCCGGCGGCCCAATCCTGTCCGGCCGGGATGGACCGTGGTTGACATGGCGAAGGCCATATCCTGAAGCGTGTTTTTGCTGCGTGCGGCCTGGCTTTCGGCATGCAGCGACAGGAACGTCGCGATGGTCATGCCCAAGGTCATTGCGGCAGCGAGAATGGCGATGAACATGATTGTCTCCCTTGTCTTGGTTCAGTAACGGCTGTGAGCGGAGAAAGTTTCGGGCGGGCGGCTATAATTCTGGGTCGCAGGCAGGTCAAAAAAGGTTCAAGCCGAATTCAGGACGATGTTTGGCCTGCTTTTTTAGGGAGTAGAGCGAAGAAAGCTTCACGGCAGATTGCTCTGGACGGTGTGCTTTGAATCGAATTTTCCGGACATTGCTTTCGGGCCTGAGCCGCTCTAGAACGCGCCGATGAATTCGCGAACCGCCCTTTATGCCGGCTCCTTCGACCCGCTGACCAACGGGCATCTGGACGTGCTTGCCGGGGCGCTAGCCATTGCCGATGTGGTGATTGCGGCCATCGGCATCCATCCGGGCAAAAAGCCGCTGTTTTCCTTCGAGGAACGGCTGCGGCTTATCGAGGTATCGGGCAAGGCGGCGTTTGGCGCGGATTTCGGCCGTTTGCGCGTTGTGGCGTTCGATGGCCTGGCGGTGGATTGCGCCCGCCAACACGGCGCCGCGCTGATGGTGCGCGGGCTGCGCGATGCCACCGATTTCGATTATGAAATGCAGATGGCAGGCATGAATGCCGCCATGGCGCCGGCGATCAAGACGGTGTTTTTGCCGGCCTCCGCGCCGGTTCGCACCATAACCGCCACATTGGTGCGGCAGATCGCTGCCATGGGCGGTGACGTGACCACTTTTGTTCCCCCGGCCGTAGCGCAGGCGCTTGCGGCAAAATTTCCTTCCTGATCCTGGAGATGTTGATGACCCTGAACCGTTTCGCCAAGGCTTTTGCGCTGTCTGCCGCGCTCGCATTTTCGGCTTTGCCCGGCTTTGCCGCCGAACCTGCCGACACGATGACCATCACGCTGAAGGACGGCGATGTGGTGATCGCGCTCAGGCCTGACCTTGCGCCCAAACATGCCGAGCAGATCAAGGCGCTGGTCAAGGGCGGCGAATATGACAATGTGGCCTTCCACCGGGTGATCGACGGCTTCATGGCGCAGACCGGCGATGTGCAGTATGGCGACATGGAAAACGGTTTTGACGCCAATGCAGCCGGCACCGGCGGCTCGAAACTGCCAGACCTGCCGGCCGAATTTTCCGCCGAGAAGTTCGAGCGCGGCGTTGTCGGCATGGCGCGCGCCCAGGACCCCAACTCCGCCAATTCGCAGTTTTTCATCATGTTCGGCCCGGCACCCGACCTCAACGGCCTTTACACCGTGGTTGGCGTGGTGGAGAGCGGCATGGAACATGTTGACGCCATCAAGCGCGGCGATTCCGGCGCCAATGGCGTGGTTGCCGAGCCTGACCGCATGGTCAAGGTGCGCATGGGCGACCAGAAATAATTCCAGACACAAAGGACAGAACAATGGCTGATATCAAGGATCCCGAAAACACGCTCATCCTGGAAACAACCCAGGGCAAGGTGGTCATCGAATGCCTGCCGGACCTGGCTCCCGGCCACGTTGCGCGCATCAAGGAACTGGCGCGCGAAGGCGCCTATGACGGCGTGGTGTTTCACCGGGTCATTTCCGGCTTCATGGCGCAGACCGGCGACGTGAAATTCGGCAAGTCGGGCGGCGCGTCCTTCAATCCGTCGCGCGCCGGCATGGGCGGTTCGGACAAGCCGGACCTCAAAGCCGAATTTTCCAACATGAACCATGGCCGCGGCACCTGCTCGATGGCCCGTTCGTCTGCGCCGAACTCGGCCAATTCGCAGTTTTTCATCTGCTTTGACGACGCCTCGTTCCTGAACCGCCAGTACACTGTCTGGGGACAGGTGATTTCCGGCATGGAATTTGTCGACAAGATCAAGCGCGGCGAGCCGGTGGTTGACCCCGACAAGATCGTGTCGATGAAGGTTGCGGCGGACGCGTGATGCGCGCCCGGCTGATCCACACATCAGCCTTTGCCGCATTTGCGGCTTTTCTGGCCTGTGCAGGCGCTGCGCAGGCCAGCGGCAGCATCACCTGCCATTCCGCCGATGACAATGTCGTCATTGACTTGCTGGTCGGCCGCGCCGAGGCCATCACCATTTTGCGGACCATCATCACCATCGGTGACAAGGCCTGGTCGAGCGACCCGGCCAATGCACCCGGAACGCCGATCATCGCCGCACAGGCCTTTGAGGATTCCACCAGGCTTCTGGTGGATTTCAGCTTTGAGGCCGCCGGAGCGGTGGTGGCGCGGCTCAGGGCGGTCAATGCCAGCGAAGGCGCGGATTTTGTGTCGGGCGGGGTGTTTTCCTTCAAGGACATCGGCGCCTGGCCGGTGGATTGCTCCGAGCGCGGCTGAGCAGCCTTTAATCGAAGCGCAATGGATTTCTGGTATCGGAATTGCTGTCGGCAATGCCGCTGGCCAATCCTTTCGGGCGCACATGACGGTTCCAGCGCAAACTTCAAACCAGTCTCCGGCCGGAACGCTGGCGCAACAGGTCATCACCGCAGCGGCGATCTGGGATATATTCTTTGTTGCGCCATTTGCCTTGCCAAACACGGCCAGTGATCTTCTCGCCATCATGGACGGCATTGGCGCGCTGCTCGGCCTCTACGGCAGCATTCCCGCGATGCAGCCGGGACACATGCTTTTTGTCAACATGGCGGGCATGAGCGGCGTCATATGGACCGGCTATCGGCTGTTTGCCTACAATGACGGCTTTGTGCTTGCCGAATTCTGGGTTCGCCTGTTGATCGGATGCGTGCTGGCGGGCTATGGGCTGCAGCAATCCGTGAGCGGCATTGTCGGGCTGTTTGCGGTGACCGAGTTCTGCTGGGCAGGGGCTGCGGCTTTCGTCCTGTGGAAGATGCATAATAGCCGCTGACCGGGCATGCCGGAACCCGGCATGGACGGACAATGCGCGTCGATCTCTTTGATTTTGAACTCCCGGATGCCTCGATTGCGCTGAGGCCCGCCAACCCGCGCGATGCAGCGCGTTTGCTCGTGGTCAAGCCAGGCGAGGGTATGGCAGACCGGATCGTGCAAGACCTGCCGTCCTTGCTGCGGCAAGGCGATGCGCTCGTCTTCAATGATACCAAGGTCTTGCCGGCGCAACTTGAAGGCATGCGCGAGCGCAATGGCCAGTTTGCCATGGTTTCGGCGACCCTGCACATGCGAATTGCCGCCAACCAGTGGAAGGCCTTCCTGCGCCCGGCCAAACGGGTGGCGGCAGGCGAGCGCATCGCGTTCGCCAAGCCCGGCTCCTCCGGACGATTCGATGCAATTGTCAGCGAAAAAGGCGAGGCTGGCGAGGCGCTGTTGACCTTTGACCTGTCCGGCCCGGACCTTGATCTGGCGCTGCATGCCCACGGTCACATCCCGCTGCCGCCCTATATTTCCGCCAAGCGGCCGGAAGACGCGGCTGACCG
The DNA here is from genome assembly GCA_049289995.1 of Rhizobiaceae bacterium. Classification (GTDB taxonomy): domain Bacteria; phylum Pseudomonadota; class Alphaproteobacteria; order Rhizobiales; family Rhizobiaceae; genus JBATMU01. Next base: position 6,792 of record JBATMU010000063.1, read on the forward strand.
GGCGGACTATCAGACCATTTATGCGCGCGAGGAAGGGGCGGTGGCTGCCCCGACCGCCGGGCTGCATTTCACGCCGGAGCTGTTTGCGGCGCTTGATGCCAAGGGCGTGTCGCGGCATTTCGTGACGCTGCATGTGGGGGCGGGCACGTTCCTGCCGGTCAAAGCGGACGACACGGCCGATCACCGCATGCATGGCGAGCTCGGCGAAGTCTCCGCCGAAACCGCTGAGGCGCTGAACGCGGTTCGCAAGGAGGGCGGGCGAATCATTGCCGTCGGCACGACCTCGCTCAGGCTATTGGAAAGCTCGGCGCTGCCGGATGGGCGCTTTGCCGAATGGGCGGGCGAAACCCGGATTTTCATCACGCCGGGCTATCATTTTCGCACCGCAGACATGCTGATGACCAATTTTCACCTGCCGAAATCGACGCTTTTCATGCTGGTCAGCGCGTTTTCCGGTCTTGAGACCATGCAGGCCGCCTATCGCCATGCCATCCAAACCGGCTATCGGTTTTATTCCTATGGCGATTCCAGCCTGCTTTTCCGGTCCGAATGATGACAGATTTCCGTTTTGACCTGCATGCCACAGACGGGCTGGCGCGGACCGGCGCCATTTCCATGCCGCGCGGAACCGTGCGCACGCCCGCCTTCATGCCGGTCGGCACGGCAGGCACGGTCAAGGCCATGACCATGGACCAGGTTGCGGGCACCGGTGCGGACATCATTCTTGGCAATACCTACCATCTGATGCTGCGGCCGGGTGCGGAACGGGTGGCGCGGCTGGGCGGCCTGCATGACTTTGCCCGCTGGCCAGGGCCGATCCTCACCGATTCCGGTGGATTTCAGGTCATGTCATTGGCCAATCTGCGCAAATTGAACGAGAACGGCGTGACGTTCCGCTCGCATATCGACGGCCGCGCCTTCGAGATGACGCCGGAACGCTCCATCGAAATCCAGGGCCTTCTGGATTCCGATATCCAGATGCAGCTCGACGAATGCACGGCGCTGCCGGCCAAGGAGGCGGAAATCGAGCGCGCGATGGCCTTGTCGCTGCGCTGGGCCGAACGCTGCAAGACGGCGTTTGGCGATCAGCCCGGCAAGGCGATGTTCGGAATCGTGCAGGGCGGCGATATTCCCAGACTGCGCGAGCAATCGGCAGATGCCTTGGCCGCCATGGATCTCAAAGGCTATGCGGTTGGAGGGCTGGCGGTCGGCGAGCCGCAGGCGGTGATGCTCGACATGCTGGCGGCGACCTGTCCGCGCCTGCCAGAAGCCAAGCCTCGCTATCTGATGGGCGTTGGCACGCCTGATGACATTGTCCGCTCGGTGGGACTTGGAATCGACATGTTCGATTGCGTCATGCCGACGCGTGCGGGCCGCCATGGACTGGCGTTCACGCGGCGCGGCAAGGTCAATCTGCGCAATGCGCGCCATGCCGATGATCCGCGCCCGCTGGATGAGGAAAGCCAATGCCCGGCGGCCCGCGACTATTCGCGCGCCTACCTGCACCATCTGGTCAAATCCCAGGAGGCGCTGGGCGCTATCCTTCTGACCTGGGCCAATCTCGACTACTACCAGCGGCTCATGGAAGGGCTGCGCGCGGCGATCGCCGCCAAGCGTTATGCCGCGCATGCCGGTGACTTGCGGGCAGGCTGGGCGGCGGGCGATATCGCGCCGATTTCCTGATTAGCTTCAAGCCCCGACGGTCCGCGATTCCTGCATGCTGACCGAGGTGATTTTCCAGCTGCCGTCGGGCTGCTTCTCCACGACATAAACGGCTTCATAGGCCTTGCCGTCCGGGCCGGTGACCAGAAGGCGCTGGCGGACGGTTTGTGCTCCGGGCTCATCAACTGCGCCAAAGCTCCAGTTTTTCGGCTTGGCCAGCGGCAGGTAGGCGCCGTTGACCATGCCCATGAAGGCTTCAACACTCGGGAAAGCGTCGCGGATGCCCGATGAGGCGAAACCGTAGGCCCGCGCATTGTCGCCGGCCAGAAAGGCGCGGATCTGGCTATCGATGACGGTTTGGGCGGCATTGATCTCGGCGTCGCCGGACCGGGCAAGTCCGGTGAGGGCGAGCATGGCGAAAGCGGCAAGGGCGATCCGGCGCATGGCGTTTCTCCTGATCTGCAGCGACAGCACAGGCAAGATACGCCAAACGCACCAAAAAGGTTTCACGATTGCGCGACCAGCTTGCCGCAAAAACAGGCATTGGCAAATGCAGGCTGCGCAATTGGCAGGCAAAACGACGCTCTGCGCATGTTTTGCGCAAATCCGGCGAGAATCTGCTTGCTTTTCAGCAAGCCGGGTCATGAAATCAGCCAAAAGCGGGGATGATCGTGCCAGCCTTTGATGAAATGCGGTCGGCAAAGTCCGGCGTCACACGGCCCTATGCCAGCTATGACAATTGGCTGAAAGGGCAGGACGCCGTCCGCATGGCGCAAAAGGCCGCGGATGCCGAAGATGTTTTCCGCCGCACCGGCATTACCTTCGCAGTCTATGGCGACAATGAAGCGTCCGAGCGGCTGATCCCGTTTGACGTGGTGCCGCGCATCCTGTCGGGCTCCGAGTGGCGGCGGCTGACGGCGGGCATCGAGCAGCGCGTGGCAGCCATCAATGCCTTTCTCGACGACATCTACCACCGGCAGGAAATCCTGCGGGCGGGGCGGATTCCGGTCGAACTGATTGCCGCAAACGAGGCCTTTCTGCCCGAAATGATCGGCGTGAAGCCGCCCGGCAATGTCTATACCCACATCATCGGCATCGACATCGTGCGGACCGGCGAAAACGATTTTGCGGTATTGGAAGACAATGCGCGGACGCCGTCGGGCGTGTCCTACATGCTGGAAAACCGCGAAACCATGATGCAGCTGTTTCCCGAGCTGTTTCATGACATCAAGGTTCGTCCGGTCGAGAACTATCCCAAGCTTTTGCGCCAGGCTCTGACGGCCGTGGCGCCGGCCGGAGCGGCCAATCCGCCGGTGATTGCCGTGCTGACGCCGGGCATTTTCAATTCCGCCTATTACGAACACGCCTTTCTGGCCGACCAGATGGGCGTGGAACTGGTGGAAGGCTCGGACCTGCGCGTGGTGGACGGGCATGTCGCCATGCGCACCACGCAGGGCTACAAGCGCATCGACGTGCTCTACCGCCGCGTGGACGATCTCTATCTCGATCCGATGGCGTTCAAGCCGGATTCGACGCTCGGCGTGCCGGGCATCATGGACATCTATCGTTCCGGGCGCATCACCATAGCCAATGCGCCGGGCACCGGCATTGCCGATGACAAGGCGATCTATTCCTACATGCCGGAAATCATCGAATTCTATACAGGGCGGAAAGCGCTGCTCGGCAATATCCCGACATGGCGCTGTTCGGAGCCGGACAGCCTGAAATATGTGCTGGAGCATCTCAACGAACTGGTGGTCAAGGAAGTCCACGGGTCAGGCGGCTACGGCATGCTGGTTGGCCCGGCGGCCTCAAAAGCCGAAATCGAAGCATTCAGGGCCAAGCTCAAGGCGCGGCCATCCAATTATATAGCCCAACCGACGCTGGCTCTGTCGACCGTGCCGATCCTGACCGAAAAGGGCCTTGCGCCGCGCCACGTCGACCTCAGGCCCTTCGTGCTGGTTTCCGACCAGATCCGCATCGTGCCGGGCGGGCTGACGCGGGTGGCGCTCAAGGAAGGCTCGCTTGTGGTGAACTCTTCCCAGGGAGGCGGCACCAAGGACACCTGGGTGCTGGACGACTGACATGCTGCTCGGAAGAACCGCCAACGGCCTTTTCTGGATGAACCGCTATATCGAGCGGGTCGAAAACATGGCGCGGCTGGTCGATGCCGGCCAGCGCATGGCGCTGACATCGCCCGATAACCCCGCCGAGGAATGGAAATCGGTGGTGATGAGCGCGGGGGCGGATTTCGCCTATCGCGAAAAGCACGATGAGTTCTCGGCCGAAAGGGTGGCGGATTTTCTGCTGCGCGATATCACCAATCCGTCAAGCGCGCTGTCGGCCATCGAAACGGCGCGCAACAACGGCCGCATGGTGCGCACGGCGCTGACGCGGGAAACCTGGGAAAGCCTGAATGGCGCATGGATAGCGCTCAAAAGCATGCTGGCCAGACCGATTGACCGGCGCGACCTGCCGCGCGTGCTCGACGGCATCAAACGCGAGACGGCACTGATCCGCGGCGCGTTTTTCGGCACCATGCTGCGCAACGAGATTTTCGATTTCAGCCAGCTTGGCGCCTATATCGAGCGGGCCGACAACACGGCCCGCATTCTCGACGTGAAATACTACATCCTCTTGCCGTCAATTTCCTGGGTCGGCTCGGCGCTCGACAATGCGCAATGGGAATCGATCCTGCGCTCGGTATCGGCGCACCGCTCCTATCGCTGGGTCTATGAGGCGGAATTCAAGCCGCAAAACATCGCTGATTTCCTGATCCTCAACACCCGCATGCCGCGCTCCCTGGCGTTCTGCGCGCGTTTCATCAATGAGGCGCTTGGTTTCCGCGAACGCGATTATGGCGAGCGCCATGTCTGCCATGACACGCTTGACCAGATCATGGGCAAACTGTCCGTGCCGTCGATCAGCGTGGTGTTCGAGCAGGGCCTGCACGAATTTTTGACCGGCTTCATCGTCGACAACAACCGGCTTGGCGCTGAAATCGCCGAAGCCTACCGGTTCGATTGAGGGCGGCATGCGCATCAGGATCAGCCACCGCACCGACTACAGCTATGACAAGCCGCTGAAATATGCGCTGCAGCGGCTCAGGCTGTTTCCGAAGCCCGGCCCACTGCAGAGCGTGCTGAACTGGGACGTGAAGCTGACAGGCGCGGTCAAGGAAGCGGCATTCTGCGACCAATATGGCAATGACACCTGGCTGATCAGCGCCAGCGGCGAGCCGCATGGCATTTGCGTGGAAGCATCCGGCGAGGTTGAAACACACGACCTTGCCGGCGTGCATGGCGCCCATTCCGGCTTTGCGCCGCTCTGGCTGTTCCGGCGCGAAACGCCGCTGACCCTACCGGGGGATCGCGTGCGGGCCCTGGCTGCGAAGGCAGCAAAAGGTGCGCCGCTCGACCGGCTGCATGACCTCAACAGCGCCGTGCACACGACGCTTGCCTATATCGAAGGGGCGACGGAAGTGACGACCAGTGCGGAGGATGCGCTGGCATTGGGGCACGGCGTTTGCCAGGACCATTCGCATGTTTTCATTTCCGCAGCCCATGTGATGGGATTTCCCGCCCGTTATGTCTCGGGCTATCTCATGCGCAATGACGTGGTGGAGCAGACCGCCAGCCATGCCTGGGCGGAGGCGCATGTCGATGGCATTGGCTGGGTCGGATTTGACGCCGCCAACGGCCAATCGCCGGATGGGCGCTACATCCGCCTTGCGACCGGGCTCGACTACCGCGAGGCCATGCCGTCGTCGGGGATTGTCTTCGGCGGGGTGCGCGAGGCGCTTGCGGTTCATGTCACGGTAGAGCAGTAATGCTGACATATATCCTGGTGTGACTCGCCCATGACCTATTGCGTCGGACTGAAAAACAACAAAGGCCTCGTGTTCATGTCGGACACCCGCACCAATGCGGGCGTCGACAGCATCTCCACCTTCCGCAAGATGCATGTCTGGGAAGAACCCGGCGAACGGGTGATCGTACTGTTGTCATCGGGCAATCTGGCGACCACGCAAAGCGTCATTTCCATGCTCGACGAGCGGGCCAAGGCGCCATCGGAACGCTCGCCGTCCATTTTGGCCACACCATCCATGTTCCAGACGGCGCGGCTGGTCGGCGACGTTGTCCGCGAGGTTATCGCCAGCGCCACGCCGCACGGTCAGAAGCAAGATGCTTTCTCGGCGTCGTTCATTCTGGGCGGCCAGATCCTCGGCACCGAACCCAGGCTGTTCATGATCTATCCGGAAGGCAATTTCATCGAATCGACCGCCGATACGCCGTTTTTCCAGATCGGCGAGACCAAATACGGCAAGCCGATCCTGGTGCGCGCCTATGATGCGGACATGAGCTTTGCCGAAACAGCAAAGCTGCTGATGGTGTCGTTCGACTCCACGCTGAAATCCAACCTGTCGGTCGGGCTGCCGCTCGACATGCTGTTTTACGAAAACAACGCGCTGAAATGCGGGTTACGCAAACGCATCACCGCCGACGATCCTTATTACCGGCAAATATCGGCCGGATGGTCGGATGCGCTGAAATCGGCATTCCGCAGCCTGCCGGATTTCAACGGTTAGGATTCTTCGCGCTCCGGCAAGCCGTTGAGGCGCGCCACAAAGCCGGCCAACATGGGCACGAAGCGATCACCCTGTCCGGCGGCGTCCATCATGGCAAACGTATTGCGCAGCACCGCCTGCATGGGCGTCGCCGTGCCGGTTTCCGCGGCGAGGCTGGCGACATAGCGCATGTCCTTGTGGGCATTGGCCACCGTGAACGGGTGGGCGTTCTCGTCGCCCTCAAGCGTCCATTTCATGAAGGTGTCGTAAAAGCCGTTGCGCAGGCGGCCGGCGCCGATCACCGAATCGACCTGTTGCGGGCTGAGTCCGCTGCGACGTGCCAGCGCCAATGCCTCGGAATAGAGCGCCGCGTAGCCCATGGCGATGAAATTGTTGACGAGCTTCATGGTGTGGCCGGAGCCGACCGGGCCGAGATGGACAATGATTCCGGCCCAGCATGCGAGAATTGGCCGGATTGCGGCAAAGACCTCGGGACTTGCGCCGACCATGGTGTCGAGCGTGCCGGCTTCTGCCTCCTTTGGGGTGCGTGACAAGGGCGCATCGGCAAAGCGGATGCCAGCGGCCTCCAACGCTGCGGCAACGCGCTTTGTCGAGACCGGGTCAGACGTCGAGCAATCAATGACGGTCAGGCCTTTGGCACCCGATGCCAGGATGCCGTCCGGGCCGAAGACAATTTCCTCGACCTGCGCAGAGCCAGAAACGCAAAGGTGCAGGATCGAACAGCGCTGCGCCAATTCAGCGGGCGTGGCGGCTTCCTGCGCGCCCATGGCCA